>CAYJCU010000056.1:0-13273 GCA_964368765.1 uncultured Rikenellaceae bacterium | reverse complement strand
GCAAAGATAAGTGATAAATCTTAAATTCTACCAACCATTTTTGGCATCATTACTCGTAATTTACTATTAATTTATTAGACTCAATTTATTTATCCACCTGTTTTTAAAATCATTCCCAAGAAAGTAAACAAAAACCAAACTCACTCCCATTTCTCAACGGGACAAAAAGAGGTCATTTAACAAGATGTTAAATGACCTCTAATTTAGTGTTTATAGAAATTACTTCTTAATTACATACTTAATATCAGCTAACTCAACGTCGTATGAGCTACTAGATATACGATTATCAGTAATGATAAACTTGATCTGTAATGACTTAACAGTCTCTCTGAACGTAATGAATGTAGATTCACCTGAACTACGACCTAAAGTATAAGTAGTAAAGTCTGGAGATATGTCTGTCCAAGTTTGACCATCATCAGATTTCTGAATTCTGATAGTTGATGGTTGAAGAGCCTCAGACTCGAAATCACCCTCTTGCAGTTGAGTTTGGGTAATCACAAATCCATCAATATCAATAGCCTCTTTAGAGTCAAGTACTATCTCGAAAGATCTTGCACCCTCGCTAGAGTAGATTGGATTCCAAGAAGTAGCATTATTACCATCAAATAATTGCCATAATTTAGAATCATAGCTAATGTCTGTATCAGGATGATTTGTTCCTAAAATCCACGCTGCATCAGTAGAGCTATCTGGGTTCAAAGTAGGTATTGTTACATACTCATACTCTGTTGATGGTATTGGCAATACTGGTAATCCCATTTCTACTACATTAACTCCACCTGAAGTTGTTGCTAAGTTAAAAATTAATGTATTATAGTGAGATGCATATCTCTCTATTCTGAAACTTGGATTAATCATATCAAACTGCTCTAAAGCATACTGCGAAGAGTGAAGACGAGACACATTAACCTCACTCATATAGTCTAAATCCTGGTTAGCTAACATATATCTGTTTGAACCAAGCTTAAGAACTTTAAGGTTAGGGAAGTATAAAATCTCTCTTAAGTCATAAATAGTGTAATCAACACTAAACTCCTCAATTGTAGCACAAAATTCACGATCAAATTTCACTGTCTCACTCTCTAAACCAAACTCTCTAATAAGTAAGTTTCTGAAATCACTTGAGAAAACAGGCTCTAAAGATAGTGTAGTACTCACCTCAGGGATAGTATCAATAGACTCTCCGATAGTACCACGTCTTGTAATCCAAATCGAGTCTGCTTTTGTACCAGTAGCCTTAACATCTTCTATTGACATATACAGACCTACTACAGCTGCAGAGTCAATAGCGATAGATTTAACCTCACCGCTCATATCATAATAGTTAATATGCGCTTCTGTCACATTCTCATTCCATGCAGTGAAGAATAGATTTACTCTATTGCTACCATCTGCCTCGGGAGTAATGAAATATTTCTCAACAAGAGTTGTATATGATGTATAACTCTCATGCTCGAAATTGTATGGTCTAGATAATGCTAATACTGGTAAAGACTCATTGCCCTCAGCGTCTAGATTAACTACATTAATCTCAACACTACTATTGATAGCTAAATCATCAATAACAAACTCAGTTTCCTCTTTATCTAAAATAACAGAATCTATCACTTCATCATATCTCCACTCAAGTTTGATATTCTCAATGTTAGGATCGATAGAGTTTTCCCAACTTATAAGCAGTCTTTCCCATCCAGCATCTGCCTTAAGGTCTGAAACCATACCGACATAGCGAATTTTTCCGCTATTACCCTCTTCGCCCAATGTATCCTGCAGAGACTCGCAACTAAATAGAGAAACTACCGCCAACATAGGAACTATATATTTTATAAATTTCATACGTTTATAATTATTTAATTTATTTAACTATTAGATAAGATACTACTCTTCACTAATTTTACTCTCATCCTCAGCATGAACCTCTAGCTCATGGAATGTAACGTGACCATACTTGTTACGTTGTCCACCACCTGCTGAAGAGTGTAGTGAGTAACTATATGTGCTATTAAACTGTATTTTGTAGTATCTGAACTTCTCGACATCGGCTTGAGCTGGAGTTAACTCCATATACTGCTCTTCTGCAGATTCATATAGATCTTCATTACCCATAATGAAATATGGGCCATACCAACGATCATTATAGATAGTTCTATTACACCATCTCTCCTCGAAAGGTAGAGCTGACGATTCATCATAAGTTACAAGCTCAACCCAGTCAGATGCTCCAGCTGCAGTTGTTGCTGCATCATCATTAGAACCGTAAATTGTAACCGAAGCAGGTAATACATGCATTACAGAGCCTCTAAAGATGTGATGAGATGCAAATGAGATACCTGTTTGACCTAAACCACGCTGAACAAATAAGAATGCATGCAGTCTAATCAATGCTAAACGACGCTCTCTCTTAAGATCTATCACAAGATAGTTATCACCATCTTCAACATATAAAGGCTCGTCATTATTAGCCTCACCAGTTGGATAATCTTTTAAGTCTTGCATTGAAGGTTTATTAACAACTGTTGGAGCACCAAACTCATCTAAGATAGGATCACCATTCTCATCTAATAAATCATTCACATCAGGATAAGCGACATTAGCTTTAGATACGAATGTTTTGAATTTAAGTAGGTCAGGAGTAACAACATTAAGCACAGAGCTAAACAGAGCATCTCCTTTCTTATCACCATCTAATAGGTAACGTAGACCAGTAGCCTCGTCAACAGCACTAAATGTTTGGGGTGCAAAAGTGTGGAAATAGTCATGAGACTCATAAGAGATTCTCTTAGGATCTAATAGAATGAAATCAAGAGTATCAGTATGTGTATCCGTTAATAGAGTATCTTTCAACCACTCTTTAGAGTATTGATCATAACCCTTAAGTTCAACAGCATATCTCTTCTCAATACCTGTAAATGTCTTAGTACCTACAACATTACCAAAAGCATCTTCTACACGAACAACGATATCGTTTACATCTCCACCATGCTCTATCTCAATAGTACGAGAAACAAAACCCTCACCGATATAAGATATAGTACCAATTAATAGTTCTATCGGCTCAGTATTATGAGGATTAACTGGATCTTGACCCATATAGAAAATATGGATAATACCAGTAACTGTCTGGCCCTCTTCAACATTATATGTTAAATTAATACCATTCCAACCAGACTCTACATTGATAGATGCAAAAACCTTAGAAATTTCAGAGGCACTTGTATTAAATGTGTATGATTGGATAACACCAGACTCAGCACCATACCTGTCCTCCAAAGTAATATCAACTGGAATATTGTCTGTTTTAACATTATATCCAGTTAAAATAAGAGAATCAGCTAAGTAACTACCTCTACGAAGCATGTCCTCACCATTTTGACCCTTATACCTTGCATTGATTGCATAAATCTCTTTACTAGCTGGCAGTTTATAGTACATTATAGCTCCACCAGCACCGTTAGATACTGTATCGAAACGAACCTCAATATCTGCAGCTGAAATACCTGGATCAAAAGATTTTTTGCTCTCTTCTTTCGCACAACCTACCGCTAAAGACAGTATAAGTGCAAAATAAATTATTCTTTTCATAATTATTCTTTATTTAATATTCTACCAACCCGGATTCTGCTTTGCTCCTGAGATAAGCACTTGCTCGTCACGTATAGGGAACAGATAATCACGTGGATAAACAAACTTATTAACAACATCAGCTTGACGTAGCTCAATAGGACGAGCCTCGCCACCTGCATCATTCATATTGTAGAACTCTACATTATTATTACCTAATATATTCCAACCCAATAGCGTACCATTAAGTTCGACATGCGCTGTTAACCAACGACGTAGATTCCAGAATCTATGACCTTCATAAGCAAACTCAATGTCCCACTCGCGTTGAATAACCTCACGACGACCAACCTGATCGTTAAGTTTTGACGGCTCCGTTGAATATGTAGACCAAGACACCTGAGTAGTAGGAATACCAGCACGCTCACGCACTAAATCCATATACTCGAAGATATAGTTATTATCGCTGTAAGCACCAGACTCATTACGAGCCTCAGTAATCATTAGGTATAATTCAGCTAAACGGAATACTGCTACTCCATCATTTTTCTGTTGAATAGATTGACGATAGCTACCAGTATGTATATCAGAATAAACACGCTTCTTGATATAGTATCCAGATAGATTCTGAGAGAAAGTCTGTCCAATAGTCTGTTCTTGTGTACCAAATGTCTCATCACGGTAAACCTTAACTAATAGATTATCAACAGAACGATCACCACGCTGCCAGTAAGTGCGGTCTGATGCAATATGTGCATAGAAACGTGGCTCACGCTCTAAGTGTAGACGTAGTGTTGTTGAGTCTAACGCAATAACCTGATCATACTTAGTATCAGTTGTTCTATCTAAACGATACCTTGCACTATACTGCCAGTCGCTATCATATTGAATTGGCAGACCATTTTTAGTATAATACTTCTCAACCTGCTTAAGAGATGCTGCTAAACCACCTTGGTGCTCTCCTGAGTGCTCATAGTGTTCAAAAGTGTTTTCAGTTGGAAACTTAGGAAGAACTAATGATGGGAAGTTAAAGTTGTCTGTGTATTTTGTAACGTAAACTGCCTCAATGTTACCAAAGTTAGGACACAATACAGAGTACTCAATGTTATACATATAGTTAAGTAGTTCTGTTGAACGCTTACCTAATCTAGTACCCTCATCAAATAGCTTAACACCACCTGCATGAGCTACTTCAATAGCCTTCTCAATCTGTGCTTCAGCCTCTAACCACATAGCCTTTCTATCATCCATAGTATACTCAACATAGCTTGTAGTGCTCTTACCAAACATAAACTCACCATCACGATTAGTAAATGATCTATAATAGCCATTTTGATCTGTAAATAGTGGAGATGCACGGTAGAATAGTATCAATGCTTTCAAGAATTCAGCACCCTCAGAAGAGTGGTATGCTTGTTGGAAAATAGATTTACCATTCTCAACATCAGGATTGATAGACATCAAATCAGGCATAGCCTCATCAATAAGTTCAATCATTGTTTGGAAACACTCTTCAACAGAAGTACGAGGTATCTGAAGTTCTGCATCTGGCGAGTCAACTGAAAGGTTTTCTGGAACTAAAACAATAGGACCATATCTACGTACTAGCTCGAAATAGAAGTTAGCCTTAAGAACCTTTAACTCTGCTCTCATATAAATCTTCTCCTCATCTGTCATATCGTAAGGCATACCTAAACCATTGTCTGTCTCAGTAGTTAGTTTAACTCTCTCTAAGAAGATGTTGATATAACGTATTGCCTCATAAGCTACATCGGCTTGACGATAATCGCCATTCCAAATATCACCATAAGGAGCTACTTTGTTTTGTAGTCCTGAGCCAATCATAATTCCATGGAAATAGTGTCCGAACGCAGCCTGACCATATTTCAAGAAATCTCCAGCAACAACCTCATCAGTACCTAATGCATCTGGAGTTTTGTTAATATTAGCTCTAACACTATTCATATACGCATAACAGGTTTTGAACCATGCAACTGTCTGCGATTTTCTTTCGAAGATAGATTCCAAAGATAGAATATCCTCTTCTGGCACCACATCTAAGAACTTAGCGCAACTTTGCGCTGTCATTAGAAATGGTACTATAATTAATAATCTTAATAATTTTTTCATAATATATTTATTCTCTCAATTAGAAACTTATATTAACACCCGCTGAGAATGTTCTTTGAATTGGATAGTTAAATCCGCTCTCTCCTAGCTCTACATCCCAAAGATCAAAGTTTGAGAATAAGAATGGATTATTTGTGCGAATATAAAACTTAACATTCTGAAGTTTATATTTATTTGTTATCTTAGTTGGGATAGTATAACCTAACTCTATCGCAGTAATACGCAAGAAAGTAGCTTCATCTAAGAAGTAAGAACTCTTACGTATCTCAGCAGGCTGAACACCTGATTGAGAACCATACCAATCTTCTAGTTGGTTATGAACAGCCATATTAGTTGCTGTCATACGTGGCCAGAAAGGATCTGATTTCATGTTGCTTTCAGTCCAGTGATCATCATAAATTGCTTGTAAAAGCGCATTATCATTAGTAAATGGAGAAATCTGCTGTGGGTTAATGAAGAATGAACGCTGACCAGAACCCTGAAGAGAGAACATTAATTCAAAACCTTTATAGAAGAAGTTACCATTAAAACCATAGATTAAGGCTGGAGTCTCAGGATAACCAATAAATGTAGCATCCTCAACACCAATCACACCATCACCATTTAAGTCACGGTAACGAATATCTCCTGGCTGTGGATTACCTGGTTGTATTGGAGAGTTGTTAATCTCTTCTTGATCAACAAATAGACCCTCTGCAATATAACCTAACTGCTTAGAAATATCTTGACCAATTTTAACCTGATATTCTGGTTTAGCAGAAGCCTCCATTATCTCAAGATACTTAGCCTTACTATAAGTAAGTGTGTTATTTAAGATAATCCATGACTCGCTACTAAACTGCTTCTGCCACTTAAGAGATAGGTCCACACCATAAGATAGTGTTTTACCTACGTTATCAAGCTGCGATGTTGGAATACCAACCGGAGCAGGAATAGTAACACGGTAGTCAATAATATTGTGACGAATCTGACGATATGCGTCTAGAGTAAACTCGATCTCACCATGAAGTAATTTCGCATCAAGACCAACGTTAACAGATTCATTAATCTCCCACATGATATTTGGGTTCTCGTAGAACTGGATATTATAACCCTCAAAAGTAGAGGCATCGAAACTTGGATCTGTAAGGCTTCGTGATACAATCTGCTCTAGGAAAACGAAACGTGGTTGATTAACAACACCATCATTACCTACTCTACCATAAGATGCACGTAACTTTAAGTTGCTTAACCAGTTTTGTGTACCTTGCATAAAGTTCTCTTTCGAAACAATCCAGCTAGCTCCAACTGCAGGGAAGAATCCCATTCTTTTTTCCTTAGAAAAACGCTCAGAACCGTTATAACCGAAACTACCCTCAAAGAAATATTTATCTTTATAACCGTAAGATGCACGCATAGAGAAACTAACATTACGTTGCTGGAAACTGTTTAGTACATCTTGAGCTGGGAAACTTTGAGATGCCATTGCCTGTCCTACTGCTGTAACAGAAGTTTGATGATCATCCCATGCTGCTGTATGGTAAAGACGAGCTTCGTATTGTTGGCTAGATCCTGTTGTTGCACCAGTAACAGATTCGTTACGCACAATAGATAAAACTCTATCAGCAGCACCATCAGTAAGATCACGTAGAGAGTATAGACCTGTTTCGAAATTATACTCATCCATAGCATACTTTGCTGGCTGAGTCTCATAACCGATAGATGAGTAGTTTTGAGTAGAGATAGATGCACTTGCACGGAACTCTAAACCTTTTAATAACTTATCTAATCTATGGATATACTCTGCTCTACTTGTTACAGAGGCACGCTCACGTGTTTTGTATCCCTTATGAATCTCAGTATATGGGTTAACTTGCTCACTAATAGTACCACCGAAACGTACGTGTGGCCAGCTATAGTTAGTCATGTTAGGATCATTAGGATAAGTAGGAGATAAATCTACTGGAGATGCAGCAAACGCCATATAGTATGCAGATGCAACATCATCTGTAAGTGGACCTTGATAGTGGTCAAAAACAGTAGATGTAGTGATATTCATCTGAATACCTGCAGCAAGATTAATTGTTAAATTAACCCTAAAAGATGTTGATTGGTTGTTGATGTTAGCATCAAAACTGTTATGCTGATCTGTCTTAAGCATACCCTGATCACGAGAGTGGTTAAGAGATGCATAGTATTGAAGAATCTGCGAACCTCCACGAATAGTTGCACTCATGTGGTGGTTGAAACTTGCATCCTTAAACATAATATCATACCAATCATTATTTGGGTATAAGAAGCTTGGATATAGACCCGACTCAGTACGGCTAATATACTCAGAGTTATATTTTAGCTGTGCGTTAGGGTTTTCAGAAAGAGTAGCCTCATTGTATGCCTTCATATAAGTGATTGGATCAACTGCATCGATAGTCTCTGTTGGAGTAGATGCAATCATCTCATAACTTACAGTAGTATATACCTGTCCTTCAGTACCTTTTTTAGACTCAACAACGATAACACCATTAGCACCACGAGCACCATACATAGCAGTTGCAGTTGCATCTTTAAGTACAGAGAAGCTCTCAATATCATCAGCATTTAAACGAGAAAGGTCTAGTTTAGAAGACTCTACTCCGTCGATGATGATAAGTGGATCGATATTTGCGTTAGATTGGAAAGATGTGATACCACGAATATAGAATTTAGTATTCATCTCCTCCTCTGTCATAGCACCTGGAAGACCACCTGTCTGCCAACCAATCATACCGGCAATCTTACCAGCAAATTGAGTTGTAAGGTCAGAACTAGATGACTTAAGATCTTTTGCTCTTACTGTTGTTACAGCCGATACCATACTCTCAGTCTTTTGAGTACCGAAACCTACTACCGTTACATCATCAACCTCCATTAAATCAACCTCTAACTGGATAATGATATTATTTAAATCCTTAGTTATACGCTTTTTAACTGGTTGGAATCCTGTACTTGAAACCTCAATAGTAGCATTATTCTTGATGTTAAGGACGAAATCTCCTTTATCATCTGTGATAGCTCCATCTGAAGTACCAATAACAAAAACAGTAGCACCAACTACTGGGTTTCTGTCTGAGTCAAGAACCTTACCTTTAAGTGTTCTATAATCCTCATTTTCTTCTTGAATAGCTGGTAAGTCAGCTTTTTCAATAATAGTTATAATGTTGTTCTTAACATCATAAGTTAGGTTAGTATCCTCTAAAAGCTCTTCTAAAGCCTCTTCAATACTAATATTCTCTGCTCTTAGAGTCTTTGAAGACTCACCAGCAAGTGTAGCATCGTTATACACGAAGTTTAGCCCAGTCTGGTTCTGTATCTCTACAAGAAAGCTCTTAATAGGCTTGTTTCTCAGATTTAGCGATACCTCTTTCTCTTTTATTGTTTGAGCATAGTTAGCATACACTCCAACACTTGAAAAAAGGAAAAGAACCGCTAAAATTGTTACTTTAAATTTGTTCATAATCGAATTTTAACATGTATTTTGTTTTATTTTACGTTATCACAGATAAATTCTGTTTTAATTGTTGTTAATCATGAAGTACCACTCCTAGAGCGATAGCATCACATAAATTTATTTGAATCTAATTTTTTACTCCATAGGTTTTATTTTAAATTCCACTCCTGTTACTATTTTAATTGCATTTATTAAATCAAACCATTTTATATCATTCCCAAACTGCCCTGAGATTGTTGTATTCTCAAAATTTTCTCCATCACATACTATCTCAATGTTATACCATCTTGATAACTCAGCTGCCACCTCTTCAATAGATGTTTTATTGAAGGCAAAATATCCATCTTTCCACGCCACTATCGTTGCATCATCGACATATTTTACTGTCGGTTCTGCCTTAGCATCTAGGCTAAACAAATCACTAGGCTTTAACTTAACCGAATAGTCTAAGCTATCAGATATGCCAATTGATCCCTGCTGTAAAAATATCTCTATTTTTTCGTTATTAAAATTATTGACATTAAATCGTGTACCATACACTTTGACAGTATAATCTCCTGTATTAACTAACATCGGTTTACCCTCTTGCTTGGATACATCAAAAAATGCCTCTCCAGCAACATCAACAACATTAGTATTAGGATTATAAGTTAGGGTAGATCCAGAGTTAATAGTTATACGTGTTCCATCTTCAAGATTTAGGTGTTGGATTTTGCCACCTTTAACTGATACATGTATTAACTCTTTCGGTTGTATCTCTTCTTTTATAGCTAAATCTGAGACTAGCTTAGCTTCACTATTTCGTATAGTAATGTCGCCACTCTCTTTATTATATAACACTGTGTTACCTGATAATATTGTATCCTTATCTTGATTCATCATTAATTTATCTTGAGTACCGATTGACACAACCACATCAGAGTATGGAGCAACTGCCAATTGCTCTGTATTAATCTTCTCGATATTAACAGTGTCGTTATCTGCCACACCTCTCCAAACTAGTAGGGATATAGCAATAACTGCCGCAGCAAGCGATAATAAAGAGATATACAAACTCTTACGACTCTTTTTCTTCTCAATATCCACTCTGTCAATGGCATCAAAAAATTTACTCCTTAGTTGCTCTCTATCTAATGAGTTAATTTTTTCAAGTCTTTGCTCTAAAATAGAGCTATCTGCAAACTCAGCGATAGTTCTCGGCGCTGTTTGACTATTATTCAACCACTCTTTAATTGCAACATCTGTACTATTACCATTTATAGTACCGACCAGCTCTCTACTAATCTTTGATGCTCTATCAAAATCTTTTCTATCCTTATCTGTCATTATTATATACAGTATTATTATACACAAAATTGGGGTAGATTTTCCAACCTACCCCATATATACGTATAAATGTTACTTTTTTGCTACTACTTACCTAAAAAAATTAAGAAAAGATGAATTTTATTTACATTCAACTTTCTTTTAAGAATCTTAATCGCCTGATTACGTTGATTATAGATAGTAAAAATAGATTTATTTAATTTTTTAGAAATTTCTTTAATTTCATACCCTTCAGCCAATAATTTAATCACATTACTCATCTCAGCAGGCAAAATATTTTCAATTGTGCTCATTAGTGATAATGCTTCAGACTCAACCATTGCATCGAAATATTCATCCTCTAATTTTAAGACTGCATCTGCATAGTTTTCATGCACTAACTTGTGGCGTAAATAATCTTTATGCTTATTCTTTATCGAAGAGTATAGGTAACTCTTAAGATGTGACATATTTTCAAAAACAATAGCATTATTTTTCCATAAAGATACAAAAACATCCTGCACTATATCTTCTGATGCCACATTAGAGCCCTGAAATAATTTATCCGCAAAGTAATTCATCTCAGAAATAAATAACATATAAACATCGGAAAAAGACTTTCTATCTCTTCGATTAAGCCCTATCAGAAGTTTATTATTATCTTTTATATTATCTACTAATTGCATAAATTATTATTTAAGTTTGCAAATTTACGTAATAAATTTTAATTACACAAACATATTATACTACAAATCCAACATAGAACGAAAATTCTCATAAATTATTATTTCTTGCTATATATTGTACACTAAAAAAAATAGATTAACTTTGCAGAAAAATAAATATAATATGAGCAAAAAGATAAAAGATATTTTCAGACCAAAGTTATTCGAACTATTTAATAAAGGTGGCTACAATAGAGAGCTATTCACATCTGATCTCATAGCAGGTATAATTGTAGGCATAGTGGCTCTCCCTCTTGCCATAGCATTTGGTATAGCTAGTGGCGTAACACCTCAGCAGGGGTTGATAACAGCTGTGATAGCTGGTTTTCTGGTCTCATTTTTTGGTGGTTCGCATCTACTAATAGGCGGACCCACTGGTGCATTTATTGTTATAGTGTATGGTATAGTATCACAATTTGGAGTATCGGGTCTTATTGTTGCTACACTGCTAGCTGGAGTTATGCTTGTATTGATGGGTTTACTTCGTTTTGGCAGTGTTATTAAATTCATCCCCTATCCTATTATTGTTGGGTTTACAAGTGGTATTGCAACAATAATATTCTCAACACAGATTAAAGATTTTTTCGGGTTAAAAATAGAGAGTGTTCCTAGTGAGTTTATTCATCAATGGGGTGCATATTTCTCTAGTTTCAAAACATTTGGCATTACTGAAACACTACTTAGTATTATCTGTGTGGCTATTATAATGTATTGGCCAAGGGTATCACGTCGAATACCTGGCTCATTAATAGCCATTATTGTAGGAACAATTGCCTCAATAGTATTATCTAAATTTTTTGGAATAGAGTTAGCTACGATAGGCACTAAATTCCCTGAGTTGGCTGAGGGTATCTCTATGCCTAAACCTCAACTACCTACAATTACTTTAGATAGTGCAAAAGAGCTTATCAAGCCGGCATTCACTATTGCAATACTATGTGCTATTGAGTCTCTACTTGCAGCTATGGTTGCCGATGGTGTGACGGGTAAGAAACACGACTCGAACACCGAGCTAATAGGGCAAGGGATAGCCAATATAGTAACTCCTTTTTTTGGTGGTATTCCTGCTACGGGGGCAATTGCAAGAACAATGACAAGTATAAATAACGGCGGAAAGACCCCAATAACAGGTATTATACACGCCTTTGTACTGTTATTAATATTCCTTTTCCTTATGCCTTATGCGGTATATATACCTCTATCTTGCCTAGCTGCTATCTTGGTTGTGGTTGCATATAATATGAGTGAGTGGAGAACTTTTGCCCACATACTAAAAGGAGATTTAGCTGATATTATTGTTTTGGTAGTAACCTACGTTTTAACTGTTATTGTTGATTTAACGGTAGCTATTGAGGTAGGCTTAGTTCTAGCTGTTATTTTGTTTGTTAGACGTGTATCTCAAACTTCAACAGTAAAATTACTTACAGATAGTAATGTATCTAATACTGAGAGTGATGAATTAGCAACACTCTCAAATATAGAGCGTATAGATATACCTAAAGAGATAGAGATTTATGAGATAGATGGTCCTTTCTTTTTTGGTATAGCCAATAGGTTTGATGAGTGGGATAGACGTATGGGTAACAGTACTAGGGTACGTATCATACGTATGCGCAAAGTACCTTTTATGGACTCAACGGGTCTTAATAATTTACGTGCACTTATCAAACGCTCTAAGAGTGATGATATACAAATAATATTGAGTGGTGTAAAAGAGGATGTGCATGAATATCTACGTAAAACAGGTTTTGCAGATGAGTTAGGCGAAGATTATATATTTCCGCATATCTCTTTAGCTATTAAGAGAGCCAAGGATATTATTTCAGAGTAACACGATTAAAAATCATATTTCGGCAAATAACACCGGTCTGGAAGACCGCCCGCCGGCGTGAGGCGAAAATGTTTTTTGTGCACGGCACGGCGTCCGCCACCGCTATAAAGAGATATTATTACGTAGAGTAACGGAGTAATTATATCTCCGGTGGACGCACGATTCGCTAGAATCGCAACCTCGTTTCGAAAAAAAACTATTGTTGTCCGGTAAAAAAATCAAAAAACCTAGTAACTACCTATCCTGCAATAA
>CAYJCU010000055.1:0-13326 GCA_964368765.1 uncultured Rikenellaceae bacterium | reverse complement strand
AGTGAGCGTCGCCAGCGTAAGCGGGGCGTAGTTTTTGAAGCGTAGCGCACTTTTTCAAAAAGTGTAATCACGAGCGGTAGCAAGTGCAAACTAATCGTTTGCAAAGCAAACATGAACGACAAATTGATAATTGGAGAGGGCTAGTCGCAAAACACCCAACTAATTAATAAAAATTAGTTGGGTGTTTTACTCCTATTATATAACTACTATTTGATAACGCCTAACTCTTTACCTATCTTAGTGAATGCTGCAACACACTTCTCAAGATTCTCTTGTGAGTGAGCTGATGATACCTGAACACGAATACGAGCCTGCTCTTTAGGAACTACTGGATAGTAGAAACCTGTTACATATATACCCTCTTCAAGTAACTTAGCTGCGAAATCTTGTGATAATTTAGCATCATAAAGCATAACAGCACATATAGCCGACTGTGTTGGTTTAATATCAAAACCAGCTGTCTGCATAGCCTCTACGAAATAAGATACATTCTTAACTAACTTATCATGTAACTCATCAGACGACTCTAATATCTCAAACATCTTTATTGATGCACCAACTATTGCTGGCGGAATAGAGTTAGAGAATAGATAAGGACGAGAACGCTGACGAAGAATATCAATAATCTCTTTACGACCAGTTGTAAAACCTCCGATACCACCACCAAATGCTTTACCTAGTGTTCCTGTGATAATATCTACCTTACCACGTAGGTTAAATTGTTCTGTAACACCACGTCCTGTTGCTCCCACAACACCTGCTGAGTGACACTCATCAACCATTACAAGTGCGTCATATTTCTCCGCTAATTCATTAATTTTATCCATTGGTGCTACATTACCGTCCATAGAGAATACACCATCTGTTACAATAATACGGAAACGTTGCTCTTGTGCAGCGATAAGCTGACGTTCAAGATCTTCCATATCAGCATTAGCATAGCGGTAACGCTTAGCTTTACATAAACGTACTCCATCAATTATAGATGCGTGGTTAAGTGCATCAGATATAATAGCATCCTCTTCATTGAAAAGTGGCTCGAATACACCTCCGTTTGCATCAAAACATGCTGCATATAATATCGTATCTTCAGTACCGAAATAGTCTGATACCGCTTTCTCTAGATCTTTGTGTATATCTTGTGTTCCGCAAATAAAACGTACCGACGACATACCAAAACCACGCTTATCCATAGCCTCTTTAGCTGCTGCTATTAGTTCTGCGTTATCTGATAGACCCAGATAGTTATTAGCACAAAAGTTAAGAACCTCTTGCGAATTATTTACCTCAATACCTGCTGTTTGAGGAGATGTAATTATGCGCTCGTTTTTATACAAACCAGCCTCTTTAATTGCTTGAATCTCTTGCTCTAAGTGAGCTTTTAATTTACCGTACATAATTATATTTTTTTTATTAAATGAATTTCTGCCGTAAAAGTAGTAAATAATTATTAAAAAACGACAACTTTTCAAAAAAAATATCTATATTTGTCGTTTAATTTGTGGTAAGAATATATGAAACTATTTTTTAGATTATTGAAATATGCATCGCCTATTGCGAAATACATAATACCTTATTTTGTATGTATTGCAATATATGCGGTATTCAATACTTTCAATTTTGTACTTATAATACCAGTACTAGAGACCCTCTTCTCAAATGCAGAGGATATAATTACTCACACCGCTAAACCTGAATTCAAACTATCTGTTTCATACCTTAATGAGTTTATTGGTTACTATCTATTCAAGAATTTTGGAGAGGGTAGCTTAACTGTAAAAGATATTCTAAGGATATTGAGTTTTGTTTTAATGGGTTCTATTTTTATTAGTAGTCTCTTCCGCTATTTAGCTCAAAGAATAATGGCTAATTTTAGCATACACACGCTTAAAAATCTCAGGGATAGTCTATTTACAAATGTCATGAAACTTAATGTGGGTTATTTCACAAATAAGCGTAAGGGGGATGTGTTATCAAGATTAAATGGCGATATTGGCACTGTGCAGGTAATTATTACTAGTGCTGTTCAGGTGCTCTTCCGTGAGCCACTTATGATTATAAGTTATTTTGTAGCCCTTCTAGCTATAAGTGTTAAACTAACACTTTTTACGCTGTTGGTGCTTCCTATTGCGGCACTTATTATTGGTACTGTTGTAAAGAGATTAAGACACTATGCACATAAGTCTCAAGAGTCGGTAGGAGAGCTACTTGCCATATCAGACGAAGCTATTACTGGTATCAAAGTTATAAAATCGTATAACCTAACTAACTACACCACAAAAAGATATATAGACAAGGGTAATTTCTTGGCATGGGTACAGCGTAAGATGGCTACACGTCAGCAGATGGCCTCTCCTATGTCTGAGTTTTTGGGTGTATCTGCATTAACGGTTATTCTTGTATATGGAGGTGGCTTAGTTGCCGATGGACAGTTTGACGCAAGTGCTTTCATAGCCTATATAGGTATCTTCTCGCAGGTAACTCGACCTGCTCGTGCTATTGCCGACACTCTTAGTACCATACATCAAGGTCTGGCAGCAGGTGAGAGGGTTATGGAGCTTATGGATACAACACCATCTATTGTAGACGACCCAAATAAAACACATTTCAATGGTTTTAAAGATAGGATAGAGTTTAGAAATGTTACCTTTGCCTATGAAGAGAAAGAGGTGATTAAAAATGTTAGCTTTACCATCAATAAGGGCGAAACGGTGGCTTTAGTGGGCTCTTCAGGAGGAGGAAAGACCACTCTAACCGATTTACTATGTCGTTTTTATGATGTTAATTCGGGTGAGATATTGATTGACGGGGTGAATATAAAAGATTACTACCTCACATCACTTAGAGAGAATATGGGTTCTGTTTCGCAAGATGTGGTGCTATTTAACGACACGATACGAGAGAATATAGCACTAGGTAAATTAGGTGCTGATAATGAGGAGATACAAAATGCAGCTAAAATAGCTAATGCTCATGATTTTATTCTACAATCTCCGAATGGTTATGATACCAATATCGGGGATAGAGGTGCTAAATTATCAGGGGGGCAACGTCAGCGTATAAGTATAGCTAGGGCTGTTCTAAAAAATCCAGATATATTGATACTTGACGAGGCAACATCTGCTCTTGACACACACGCCGAGAAGGTTGTACAAGAGGCAATAGGAACTCTCTTGGTTGGTCGTACCTCATTAGTTGTAGCACACAGATTGAGCACAATACAAAATGCCGATAAGATATTGGTTATTGATGAGGGGCAGATAATTGAAGAGGGTAACCATGATGAGTTAATTGCTGCAAATGGTGCTTACAAAAAACTGATAGATATACAACGTTTTAAATCATAGGCTGTAATGGAGTATGGAAAGGCACTCTCTAGGGCAATGAAAAAGTGCTCAACACGTGAGATAGCTAGAGCAGATATGCAAGCTGCTCTCAAGAGATGGGAGGTTAGCTCTGAAGATATTATTCGTATTCTTGATAGGTTAGAGAGTGATAAATTTATAGATGACAGGCGATTTGCAACAGCATACATACGAGACAAAATGCGTTTTAGTGGCTGGGGCAGAGGTAAAATAGTTAATGCCCTGCGTGTTAAAGGTATTAGCTCTTCAACAATAAACGAATTGTGTGAAGAGCTGATAGATACCGACACTATGAGAGATAAGATAGATAGCGAGTTACGAAAAAAGGCACTCACTATTAAGTATAAAGACAAGTATGATTTTAGAGATAAGTTAATGCGGTTTGCTGCCTCAAGGGGCTATGATTTAGAACAATCATTACGCTGTGTTAAGAGTATAACCAACGCAACAGATGAAGATTAGAAAATAAATGGAGTATAAAAATAAAATAACAGATGAAGAGATAAAGCTGCTTCCTAAGATAGGCTTTGATGGTGATATTCATATAGTTGATGATTATCACGGTCAGGCTGTGGCTGCTAACTATCTAAAATCTCATGATGTTATTGGTTTTGATACTGAGTCTAGAGCCTCTTTTAAGAAGGGTGTAAAAAATAGCATTGCACTTATCCAGTTATCAGCTGGTGGTCAGGCGTTTTTGATACGTGTTAATAGGGTTAAGCTATCTCCTGAGATAGTTGAGTTACTAGAGTCTCCTAAACATTACAAAATAGGAGTTGCTCTAAATGATGATATACGAGAGCTGCAAAGAGTTACCGATTTCACTCCGCAGAGTTTTATTGATCTTCAATATATAATGAAGTGTTATAAGATTGAGGAGTTGGGACTAAAAAAAATAAGTGCGATTATACTTGGAGGTCAGATTTCTAAGGCTCAAAGATTGAGTAATTGGGAGGCAACAGTTTTATCTGATGTACAAAAGGTGTATGCCGCTACCGATGCGTGGGTATGTGAAGAGATTTTTAACCAGCTACCTATGACTAAAACGATACTAGAGAGTGGAAAAGTAACAATCAAAAATCGTATTGAAGAGGAGATAATAAGAAAAGAGAAGGCTAAGATAAAACAGATGAAACGTGAAGCGAGACGTAGAGAGTATTTGGCCAAATTAAATAATGGAGAGATAAAAGAAAAAATAGATGAATAATAGAGTTAAAGTTTTCCTAAAAAGAGGAAAAGAGGAGTCATTACAACGTTTTCATCCATGGGTATTCTCAGGTGCTATTTCGCACTCTGAGGGTGAGCCTATCGAGGGTGATATTATTGATATTTACTCTAGCGACAAGCGTTTTATAGCTCGTGGTCACTGTCAGTTAGGTTCAATAGCTGTGCGTGTATTGACATTTAATGAGAGTGACAATATAGATGCAGCTTGGTGGCAATCAAGGGTTGAGGCCGCCTATAAATTAAGAGAACGACTATCTATTTTCAATGCAAAAACAGATTGTTATAGACTTATCCATGGCGAGGGGGATTTACTTCCGGGCTTGATTGTAGATATATATGGCTCAACTGCTGTTTTTCAAGCACATAGTGTTGGTATGTATCTATCACGCAATGAGATAGCTGAGGCTATTGTGGCGGTTATGGGTGGAAAGATAACATCTGTTTATGACAAGAGTAGCGGAACACTACCTAGAAATATAGATTTTGAGGTTTGTGATGGCTATCTTATTAAGGGTGATGATGCTGATATAAAGCCCGTTATGGAGAACGGATTAATGTTTAATGTTGATTGGATAAAGGGGCAAAAAACAGGTTTCTTTATTGATCAACGAGATAATCGTGAGCTTGTGCGTCACTACTCGCAAGGTAAACGTGTATTAAACACATTTTGCTATACTGGTGGTTTCTCAGTCTATGCCTTAAGCGGAGGAGCTGTTAAGGTTACTTCAGTAGATAGTTCGGGTAGAGCTGTTGAGATGACAGATAGCAATATGAAGCTAAATTTTGGAGATGATGTCTCTCATAATGGTGTTGTGGTAGATGCTCTTGACTATTTAAAGAGTATTGATGGAGAGTATGATCTTATCATTCTTGATCCTCCTGCATTTGCTAAGCATAGAGACGCTATACCTAATGCATTAAAGGCATACAGACGTATTAATGCACAGGCTATGAGCCAAATAGCACAAGGGGGTATTCTATTTACCTTTAGTTGCTCGCAAGCAATAACAAAAGAGCAGTTCCGTAGCTCTATATTCACTGCTGCCACTATGGCGGGACGTAATGTTAAGATATTGCACCAACTAACCCAACCAGCAGACCATCCAGTAAATATATACCATCCTGAGGGAGAATATCTTAAAGGTCTAGTGGTATATGTAGAATAACCTAAACTAAATAAAATGTTTTCAAAAGAGATTGAGATAGATGTGCGTTATAGCGAGGTGGATAGCATGGGTATTGTTTTCCACTCACGTTATATTGAGTATTATGATTTTGCACGTAATCAGTTAATTGCATCAATAGGGGTACCATTAACTGTTATAGAGCAGGAGGATGGTGTAATGATACCAGTACTTAAAGTTAAATCAAAATATCTGCGCCCTGCATATTTCGGGGATAAGCTAACCATAAAAACAACAATTAAAGAGATGCCACGAGTTAAGGCATACTTCTATACAGAGATTTATAGAGGAGAGGAGCTGATTAATGAGGGGGTTGTAACACTTGCTTTTATAAATAGTGTCACCCGACGACCTGTCAGAGCCCCTAAACGATTAATAGACGCATTCACACCTTACTTGGATAATGTTTAGTAATAAAATACTATTGTTAATATTTAAACAGTAGTATTTTTTTTGCTTTACGAAAAAAATCATTAACTTTGTAACGATTTTAGTTTAAATTTATAGGAGGATGAAAGATAAATCTATTTCACATATAGGTAGAGTTGTTGAGATTACTGGAGGTAAAATAAAGGTATCTATCAACAGTGAATCGGCTTGTTCTGGTTGCCACGCTAAGGGTAAATGCGGCTTAGCAGAGAGCAAAGAGAAGATTGTTGATGTAGAGGCGTCAGAATATCCAGATGTTAGCGTAGGCGATGAGGTTGATGTGGTTATATCAATGAGTGATGGTATATTAGCGGTAGTATTAGCATATATAGTACCTGTTTTTATGGTTGTTATTGCTCTTTGGCTTGGTGAGATGGCAGGACTTAGCGAGATAGTTTCGTTTATTGTTATGCTAGCTGTTGTGGCTATATACTATCTTATACTATATAAGGTGCGCCGTAGATTTGAAAAGAAGATGAATATAAGAATTAACCAGAAATAAATAATAGATGATGGATTCAACATTAATGATGACAATAGTTGTGTTATCGTTGCTTGGAATAGTGGCAGCAGTAATACTATACTATGTAGCTCAAAAATTTAAAGTTTATGAGGACCCACGTATTGATGAGGTAGAGAAGATGTTACCTGGAGCAAATTGCGGAGGGTGTGGCTACCCTGGTTGTCGTGGTTTTGCCGATGCTCTTGTTAAGGCAGACACTTTTGATGGCCTTAACTGTCCTGTGGGTGGTAGTGACTGCATGAAGCAGATAGCAACATATCTTGGTAAAGCAGCAGAAGAGAAAGACCCTATGATAGCGGTTGTGCGTTGTGGAGGTAATTGCGAGGCAAGACCTAAATTTAATCAATATGACGGAGAGCGTAGATGTTCAGTTGTATCATCGTTGTATATTGGCGAAACAAACTGCTCTTTTGGCTGTTATGGCATGGGCGACTGTGTTGCTGTATGTGCTTTTGATGCTATTGAGATTGACCCAAAAACAGAATTACCAGTTGTTAATGAGGATAAGTGTACGGCGTGCGGTAAGTGTGTTACAGCCTGCCCTAAAATGCTTATTGAGCTTAGGAAAAAGGGTGTTAAGGGTCGTAGAGTTTACATTGCTTGTAGCAACAAAGATAAAGGTGCTGCTACACGTAAGGCGTGTTCAAACGGATGTATTGGCTGTTCTAAGTGTAAAAAGGCGTGCCCTTTTGATGCTGTAATAATAGAGAATAATTTGGCATACATTGATTATAAGCTTTGTAAGTTATGCCGTAAGTGTGTGTTAGAGTGTCCAACAGGTGCTGTTCTTGCTCCTAACTTCCCAACACCACCACCTATTAAGAAAGAGAAAGAGGCTACAGAAACGGCAGCCAATTAATTGACTATTAATCAACTTAGATATGTTAAAACGTTTTAAGATAGGGGGTATTCACCCTCACGATAATAAAATAAGTAAGAATTGTGCCATTGAGAGTATGCCACTAGCTGAGAAGGTGGTTATTCCTGTATCTCAACATATTGGTGCCCCTGCTGAGGTGCTAGTAGCTAAGGGAGATAGCGTAAAAGTGGGACAATTAATAGCTAAATCAGGAGGTTTTATTTCAAGTAATATACACTCTTCTGTTAGCGGAACAGTAGCAGCCATTGATAAGGTGGCTGGTAGTGGCGGTACATCACAAATGGCTATCTCTATCAATGTAGAGGGGGATGAGTGGATTGAAGATATAGATCGTTCAACTGCAATAGTAACTGAGTGTAAACTAACACCACAAGAGATAACACAGAGAATAGCCAATGCTGGTATTGTTGGTTTGGGTGGAGCTACATTCCCAACACAGGTTAAGATGATGGTACCAAACGGTAAAAAGGCAGAGTGCCTTGTTATTAATGGTGTTGAGTGCGAGCCATATCTTACGGCTGACCATCGTTTAATGCTAGAGAGGGGCGAAGAGCTTATCATTGGTGTAGAGATAGTTTGTAAGGCATTAGGAGTGAATAAGGCATATATTGGTATTGAGAATAACAAATTAGATGCTATTAATCATCTTAAAAAACTAACTGCCTCTAAATCATTAATTGATATTGTTCCACTAAGAATACAATACCCACAAGGGGGAGAGAAGCAGTTGATAGATGCTGTTATGTCTCGTCAAGTGCCATCAGGTGCACTTCCTATTGAGGTTGGTGCTGTGGTGCAGAATGTGGGAACAATTTACGCTATATATGAGGCGGTACAGAAGAATAAACCACTATTCGAGCGTATTGTTACAGTAACGGGCAAGAGTGTTAAATCGCCTAAAAATCTTTTAGTTAGAGTTGGAACATCTATCGACTCTCTTATTGAGATGGCTGGTGGATTGCCTGAAGATAGTGCAAAGATAGTGGGTGGAGGCCCTATGATGGGACGTGCTATATGCAATACAAATTCTCCAGTAACAAAAGGCACATCAGGTATATTAATATTAAGAGAGAGCGACACTAAGCGTAAGGCTGAGTCGCCATGTATTAGTTGCGCTAAATGTGTATCGGTATGCCCTATGGGGTTAGAGCCCTATATCATTTCAAAACTATCTCGCAAATTGATGCACGAGGCTAATGAAGAGCATAGAGTAACTGATTGTATTGAGTGCGGTAGTTGCTCATACACATGTCCAGCCTCAATAGCTCTGCTTGATAGTATACGCATATCAAAAGGAGAGGTAATGAAATTAATACGTTCACGTAATAGCTAGTGTTTAATAAATAATTGAAGATATATATGAAAAATAGAGTTTTAGTATCTCCATCGCCGCATATCCACTCGGGTAACTCTACTCGTAAGTTGATGCGTGATGTGCTAATTGCACTAATACCTACATTTGGGGTGTCGTTATTCTACTTCGGGATGAGTGCACTATATGTTACACTGATTGCTGTTGCATCGTGCTTGGTTTTCGAATATCTACTAAGTACTTTTGTACTTAGAAAAGAGAACACACTTGGCGACCTATCAGCAACTATTACGGGTGTATTACTAGCTTTTAACCTACCCTCTAACACTCCATGGTGGATGATAGTTATAGGTTCGTTAGTGGCTATCGGAGTAGCAAAAATTTCATTTGGTGGTTTAGGGGCTAACGTTTTTAACCCTGCACTTGTAGGGCGTGTTTTTATGCTTATCTCGTTCCCTGCCGCTATGACCTCGTTTCCTGAGCCTACTAACACATTAGATGCCGTTACTAGTGCTACACCGCTTAGTTATATGCGTGAGGCCATTGCTAACGGGACATCACTAACTGAGGTTATGGATAATGTATCTGCTCTTATGATGTTACTAGGTAATAAAGGTGGTTCTCTAGGTGAGACGGCCTCTCTTGCTATTATCTTAGGAGGTCTCTATATGTTTATCCGTAAAGTTATCACATGGCACATACCAGTAGCTGTTTTAGGCTCTATGTTTATAATGAGTGGTATAATGTGGTTAGTTAATCCTGATATATACCTATCGCCTACATTTCAGGTTCTTTCAGGTGGTGCGTTACTAGGTGCTATTTTTATGGCTACCGATTATGTAACCTCGCCTATGAGCAATAAAGGTATGCTTATTTATGGTTTTGGTATAGGTGTTATCACTATCATTATACGTACATGGGGCGGATATGCTGAGGGTATCTCGTTTGCTATTCTTATTATGAATGCTGCCACTCCGCTTATAAATAAATATACTAAGCCAAAACGTTTTGGAGAGAAAGTAAAAGCTGTTAAATAACATTAAAACTATTAAATAAGATGAAATCAAATTTAAAGAATATGGTTCTGGTGTTATTCTTAATAACACTTATATCATCATCGGCAGTAGCACTTGTTTTTCAGGCAACAATAGAGCCTATCGCAGTGGCTAAGGCTAATAAGCTAAAAAATGCGATACAGCAGGTAATGCCAACATTTGAGACTCTTGAAGAGAGTATTGATTTACCTATTGAGGGTGCAACACCTTTCAAATTATATGTAGGAAAGAGCGGCGGCAATGCCGTTGGATATGCTGTTGAGTGCTATACTAACAAAGGTTATAGTGGACTTATTAAACTACTTGTTGGTTTTGGTGTTGATGGAAAAATAAATAAAGTATCGGTACTACAACACGCTGAGACACCAGGTCTTGGGGCTAAGATAACAGACAGCACTAACCCTTTTGTTATACAGTTTGAGGGTAAGAACCCTGCATCTATTAATATGAAGGTTAAGAAAGATGGTGGCGATATAGATGCTATTACTGCATCAACAATCACATCACGTGCCTACTCTGAGGCTTTAACAGATGCACACACTCAGTTGATGAACTATATTAAGGCAAATAAATAAAAAGAGAGAGAATATGAATAAATTAAATATTATAGTAGACGGAATATTTAAAAACAATCCTGTTTTTATTCTGCTTTTGGGTATGTGTCCTACCCTAGGAACTACCACTTCAGCGATGAATGGTATCGGTATGGGTGCAGCAACAACATTTGTGCTTATAATGTCGAATATAGTTATCTCATTGATGAAAAATTTCATCCCTGATAAGGTGCGTATTCCTGCATTTATCGTAGTTATTGCATCGTTTGTGACTATCGTACAACTTCTTATGGAGGCATATCTCCCATCACTTTATGAGACACTTGGACTATTTATCCCACTTATCGTGGTAAACTGTATCATCTTAGGACGTGCAGAGGCTTTTGCATCAAAAAACAATATGTTATCATCTGCCTTGGATGGAATAGGTATTGGCATTGGCTTTACCCTAGCATTAACACTGCTTGGTATGACACGTGAGCTATTAGGAAGTGGAGCTATCTTTGGGCATAAGTTAATAGAGGGCGATGGTATGTTGCTATTCATCTTACCTCCGGGTGCCTTCCTTGCTTTAGGATATCTTCTAGTATTATTCAAAAAATTAACTATTAAGAAAGCGTAATTGATATGGAGTATTTTGTAATTATAATTGGTTCTATATTCGTAAATAATATAGTATTATCACGTTTCTTAGGTATATGCCCATTCTTAGGGGTATCTGGTAAAGTAGAGACCTCTTTAGGTATGGGAGGAGCGGTAACTTTTGTTATGGCTATCGCATCGGCAGTAACCTATCTTATTCACTACTATGTTCTTGTGCCTTTTGGTATAGAGTATATGCAGACAATATCATTTATTTTGGTTATTGCTGCGCTAGTGCAGATGGTTGAGATTATCCTTAAAAAGGTTAGTCCGTCACTATATCAAGCACTGGGTATCTTCTTACCTCTTATCACCACTAACTGTGCTGTATTAGGTGTTGCTATACTACTTGTTCAGAACGAATATAACCTACTAGAGAGTGTTGTGTTTGCTATTGCTAACGCTATTGGATTCACTCTTGCCCTTGTTCTTTTTGCAGGTCTTAGAGAGCGTTTAGAGCTTAATAATGTCCCTGCAGCAATGAAAGGGGTACCTATCGCACTTGTTACGGCAGCCATACTAGCAATGGCATTTATGGGATTTGCAGGTTTAGTATAGCGTTATGAGGGGGATAAAAGAGAGTTTTGATGCACTTCCTAAGGATAGTAGACGAAATATTGTTATGATGAGTATTATCATAATACTCTTTATTATAGGTATTATCGTGAGGTGGGACTATATCAGTAAAGAGTTAAAGGGGAGTGCAGATCACTATAAAGAGCTATTTACAAGGGATAGCATAAAAAATGATACTACAAACTTAAAATAAAACTATATGAAGAAATTTACTTTTTGTTTAGCACTATTTGCCACAATTGTACTACTACAATCGTGCGCTACAATCTTTTCAGGGACACGTTCAACGGTAATGCTTCAATCTAATGTGGCAAAGGCCGAGAAATTAACTATTGATGGCTACTCATACCACGACGTAACGTTCCCTTTCTATCTAAAGGTAAAACATGGCTACCAACCAACACGTATATCTGTTGAAGAGGGAGATGAAAAGGTAGATATAGAGGTTAGAAAAATATTCAATCCAGTATCTCTACTAAATCTGTTTATAGGCACCTTCCCATGTGTTGTAGACGCAGCTACGGGGGCACTTACCAAGCCTGAGTATAAAACATACGAGGTCTTTTTCAATGCTGAAAACCCATCGCCGCTTAAACCAAAGAGCGATACAGAAGAGTAATACATAAACAACCCAAACAAATGATGTTTGGGTTGTTTTTTGTATTAAGCGCAAAATAAACGCAAAATAAACGCTAAAAAATTTGTTTTTAACATATTAACTTCTTACATTTGTATTAACCAATGGGAGATGAGTGTGTATTATAAACTTATATTTATCTATCAAGATACACAAATGGGAATTATAATATAGTATTGGGGTTAAGAAAATAAAATCATTAAAGTGTCAATTAATAATATATATAACTTAACACACAACACTATTATGAAACAGATAATGATAATAATGACCATAATATTTGCACCTTTAATAATGGGTGCTGGTCAGAACGAAACTACTACAACTTTAGATCTATTAAAGAGCACTAACTGGTATCCACAAGATTTTTGGCGAAACAATCGTGGCTATGAAAAATTTACGGATACTACTAGTATCTTTGTTTATGATATTGATGGAAAAATATCTCGTGACACATCACTATTTTATCTAAGTAACTCTATAGAAACTGTTTTTGATTTTAGCAAAGTGGGCAAATCAGTAAATGGGAAATATATAATTAGAGTGGGACCTCATGGCTCATACATATACGAAATATTAGAATTATCCACAGAAAAATATAGAATGAAATATAAGACGGAGGGATATACATCGCATAATAAAGAGGTACTTTACTTACCAACTGAATTAAATTTTTAAATCAAATATTAACCTATTATATCATGAAAAAATATTATTAATTATGGTTATGTGTTTAATAGGAGCTATTGCACAAAGCGAAAATTTGAAAAAACTGCCAGAGAAAGAGAGGGTCGAAAAACTTATAAAAATAGCTAAAAAGACAGCTTTAGAGTATGGCGATAGTCGTTACTGGGTTGATGGGGCAGAATATAGTATAAAAGTATTACCAGCAGACCCTGAAGCACCATGGTCTAAAAAAGAGTTATATAGAATAAGGTTTAC
>CAYJCU010000054.1:0-13879 GCA_964368765.1 uncultured Rikenellaceae bacterium | reverse complement strand
CTTTATATGGTGGGTTTTAGGGTAGATATGACGTGTATAAATTCAATCCTCAGGTGCGCCGTACACTACTATTTTACTATTTTTCCGTCTCTTAGCTCTATTACTCTGTCTGATCTACTCGCTAGCTCATTATCGTGCGTCACAATAACAATAGTTACACCACTACTGTCTCTCATATTAATAAGCGAATTATGAAACTCATCTCTCGATACGCTATCTAAATTACCCGAAGGCTCATCAGCAAGAATAAGTGCAGGATTATTTATCATAGCACGTGCTATGGCTACTCTCTGCGCCTCTCCCCCTGATAGTTGCGATGGCTTATGCGTTAATCTCTCTCCAAGCGATAACATCTGCAAAAGCTCTCTTGCACGCTCCTCGCACTCTTTACGTTTAACCCCCGCTATCATGGCAGGTAGCATAACATTTTCAAGAGCACTAAACTCAGGCAGTAGATGGTGAAACTGAAAAACAAAACCTATTGTCTTATTACGAAACGCTGCAAGCTCACTACCAGTAAGCGTAGATAGCGAGATATTATTAATAATAACATCTCCACTAGTGGGCGTGTCAAGAGTTCCTGCTATTTGCAGAAGAGTACTCTTACCTGCGCCACTAGGGCCCACGATAGATACTATCTCACCCTTATCAACACTGAGCGAAACACCTTTGAGCACCTCTAGAGAGCCAAAATTTTTACGTATATCAGTAAGCCTTATCATAACTATTGTGAAATATTATAACCCCTCTTCAGAGCTTTTATCTGCAATATCAGATGCCGACTGATCTCTTCCCCATGTATCTTTAGAGTAGAAAGGTAGTGGATTAGCTGTTATCTCAGCATGTCTCTGGCGACTTCTATATATATCTACGGCAGCATATATTGCATTACGAAGTGACACAGGGTTTGCCTTGTTCATACCCACAATATCATAAGCAGTGCCATGTGCAGGGCTAGTGCGCACGACACTCAACCCAGCTGTATAATTAACACCCTCATCGCCAGCCAATGTTTTGAATGGTATCATTCCTTGATCGTGGTACATAGCCAAAACAGCATCGTAACGCTTATAATTCTCACCTCTAAAGAAACCATCAGCAGCAAAAGGCCCAAAAACATCAATACCCTCTTCTCTCGCTCTATCAAGAGTAGGTATAATTATCTCCTGCTCCTCTCTGCCCAACAAGCCATTATCTCCTGAGTGCGGGTTAAGACTAAGAACCGCTATTTTAGGGTTAGTAACCGTAAAATCTTTAATTAAAGACTCATGTATCATAGCTAGTTTTGAAAAAATAGCCTCTTCTGTTATATTCTCAGATACATCACTAAGCGATTCATGATTAGTAACAAAACCAACTCTTAGATTCTCGCTAATCATAAACATAAGTTGCTTACACTCAAATTTATCAGCAAAATACTCTGTATGCCCTTTGAAATTAAAATTCTCTGACTGTACATTTGCCTTATTAATTGGACATGTAACAATAGCATCAATAAGACCCTCTTTAAGGTCGTTACCAGCACGGCTCAACGCTTCAATTGCATATCTACCAGCCTCAGGTGTAGATACTCCCATATCTATCTTCACATTCTCATCACAACAATTAACTAAATTAGGCTGCTTAGTTGAGAGGTTACTTGCTGAGGTTGTTATATTGAAATTAACCCCTGATAAATCACTATTACCCTTTTTATAGTAACCAGCCACCTTGCTGCTACCATAAATCACAGGGATACATAAATCCATAATATGAGACTCTTGTAATGTTTTTAAAATTATCTCATAATTTATACCGTTAATATCACCATGAGTGATACCTAATCTTATTTTTTCTGCCATATTATTATAATCTTCCGATTGTTATATTATTATACTCCTCTATTATTGAGCGGAATATATCATCCACACTCTCTATCTTATCTATCATAGTGGCTACCTGCCCCACCTCAACAAATCCCTCATTTAGATCACCATCAAAGATACCCAACTTAGCACGTCCTTTACCCACTAACTCTTGCAGTGCGCTCTTATCTGCGCCGCTGCTCTCGGCCTCTGCTATACGGTTATAAATATCATTCTTAACCATACGCACAGCACCTAACGATTTAAGAGTAAGCATAGTATCACCCTCAGGAAGAGATAAAACCCTCTCTTTAAACTCGCCACAAGCAGACGACTCACTACTCATAGCAAAACGAGTACCTATCTGAACACCCTCAGCACCTAGGGCAAATGATGCCGCCACGCTACGCCCTGTTGCGATACCCCCTGCAGCTATTACAGGTATAGATACAGCATCGGCAACAGTAGGAATAAGCACCATGGTTGTTGTCTCCTCTTTACCATTATGACCACCTGCCTCAAAACCCTCAGCCACCACAGCATCAACACCTGCTAGCTCTGACTTAATAGCAAATTTACTACTAGCAACTACATGAACAACAACACACCCTGCCTCTTTAAATTTGGGTGTCCACATTGATGGGCTACCTGCCGAAGTAAAAACTACGGGTACACTACTAGAGATAACAATATCTACCATCTCCTCTATACGTGAATAGAAAAGTGGCAGATTTACTCCAAAAGGTTTATCAGTAGCCTCTTTACACTTTGTAATATGCTCTTGCAGTAATTCAGGTGTCATAGAGCCAGCCCCTATCAGACCAAGCCCCCCTGCATTAGAGACAGCAGCCGCTAAACGCCAACCGCTACACCATACCATACCACCACTTATTATGGGGTACTCTATATTAAATAGTTCAGTTATCCTGTTCTTCATAATTTGCAACTCTTTACCGCTACAAATATACAAAATTATATTTTAAAAACCTGAGTTTTAGACAACAAATAGTACAACACACTCACACACAAAGTAATAGAACATCAGCAGCAGACTTTTTAACACAATAAGGTCACCATAAAAATTATGGTGACCTTATTTCTGTGTCGTCTAAAAACTATTAAGCCTTTAAAGTCCGTTAATTATTTTTTCATAGCAACTAGAATAATCCAATTTCAGCTAACGACACCCTAAATGCGTTATCAACTACATTATCATTTATGATAAATCTAATGTATCTTGCATTAATATCAGTAGCTGCCATAATACGAGTTACTTCGTTTGAACTGCCACCGAGTTTAACACTCTCAGAGTTTGAGAAATTCTCCCACTTCGCATTGTCATCAGATACGCTTATTTTTAAATCTCTTGGCATTAGAGATGGCTCATCAATATCAGAATCTAAGAAGAATATCTGTGTAATATCAACTCCTTTTATCGTTTTCGCCTCCTTCATATCAATAGTTATCGTATGTGATCTTGCTATTCCTGAGATAGTTGAACGCCAGTAATCGACAATAGAACCATTAATAAGATTTGCCACACGTGACTCCACACCTTTATCCTCATCATTGGTCTGAATTGTCCAATCTGTTGTAGAGTGATAATCTACACTTGGCAAGGTAGGATTACCCATCTCCGTAAGATAAGGAAGAGCCCAATCACTAGGGATATAGTGTGCATTATACCTCTTAACCTCTAGTCCATTAATCTCTTTTAACACATCAAGCGCAAATTTTGATATAGAGTGCTCATCAAGAACGCTAGCATAAGTCTCTTTTGCCTCTTCTGTCAAATCGTTAGACATATATCTATTATTACCAAGATATAGAGTTTTTAGATTATTAAGCAGTAGTAGGTTCTCAAATGAGGTCATATCGAAATTCATCTCTAGGCTCTCCATCGCTTGAATATCAGCATCTGAAATATCATCTTTACCATAAACCGTTCTGAATAGTGTGCGGTATTCTGGTGAAAAGGTCTTATCAGTTGATAGTGAATATGGTGTAAACTGCACCTCCTCCTCTAGCGAAGTTAATTTACCGCTTGTGTGTAGAGTTACTGGTTTAGTCTCGTCAACCATATCTTCAAGTAACATAAAATCATCACTTACTATATCTTCTGTTAGCTCAAAAACCTTACTCACGCCACTAGGTGTAGTGTATCGCAGTTCAGAATGTGTGATACCGCTATTCCAGTTATTAAATAGTAGTACTAGTCTATCATTCACAAAATAGTGACGAGAAACCACACGTGCAAACGAAACAACCTCTTCGTGCTCCTCAGTAAATGGTTTGATATAGGCACTCTTAGCAACCGATACACTACCCTCGCTATCTTGACCCATAACCTCTACTTTTATATTTTCGTTCACATTAATCCCTGTAATAATATAGCTTGTAACATCACCTTTTAGCTCCATTTCACCAGAGGTAGAGGTAGATGACCACGCTATTTTTGTTCCCGTAACAGCAGGGTCGATAGGGTTTGTCCACTCTACAATTATCCTCTGCCATCCCGCGGTAAGTGTTAAGTTATCACATTGACCTAAATAGCGATTTTTTCCACCTTCAGTGTATTCGCTATATGTATCCTCTAAGCTCTGACACCCCGCCAAAACAGCAAGTATAAACAGAGCGCATATATATTTAAATCTTTTCATAGATATTATACTTTAATTGTTTATTCTCCTCTAACATATACCTCTATCTCCTCCATCACAATGTGTCCATTGTAATTTTCATCTTCGCCACCAACATAAAAGAATGTGTCGTTTACAATACACTTGATATATCTAAACTTCTCTTGTGTTACAGGTACCTCAAGCGTCAAGTATATCGGATCTGCTGCCTCTAGGTCGCTTCTGGTAGCTATTTGATAATCGTCAAAATAGGCATTTGGCGAATTGGCACTTCTCTCGCACCATCTTGAACTAACATCAAGATATTTATCCTGCTCAAAAGTATCAAGTTCAACCCATTTGTCTTCTGTCGCATCAATATCATTAGAACCAAAAATTGTTACTGAACAAGGAATCTTACTACTGTATGTATTCATCCAAATATCACCATACACCGCTTCAGGATCAGGGCTCCATGGGTCAGGGAATCTTCGAACATTTAACATGGCATATATCCTCACATTAGCAATCTGCTCTTCGGCACCTAAATCTAAGATAAAAGGTTTACCCACTGCTCCTGAGGTTGATAGGAATGTGTTTTGCTCATAATAACTCATACCAAACCCTAATTCACCTTTGGTGTAGCCATCAAAAAGGAAGCTAACACCTAAGCCTATCTCAGCATCCTCAATAGAGATTGGCTCATCGTTAGGGTCAATAAATTTGATATTTTTTGAATCAAACTTCTCTAGTTTAAATGTCTCAACTTCATCAAAATTCTTCTCTGCTATAATATTATTATTGAAATCCTCTGTCGAAATCATAACTGTGTGTGCTGAAAGAGGATTTTCGAATACCGCAAACTCATTTTGTTCGCCCTCTAGAATCTGGAAAGTCTCGAAGAACTCACGCTCTAGCTCGCCACTAATAGGATTTTTTGCTAAATAGTGAATATTTATCAAGCCTTGCACACCCTCTTCGCCAGTATAGCTTATTGCAAAACCATTCCAGTGAGACACAACCTTAACATTACCATCAACAACCATATCATAGAGTAAGGCATTTAGTGTGCTAAAAGATGTAGTGTACGGCTCTGAAACATTATTCTCTTTATCCAAAAGAGTGATAGTTGCCTCTACATTGCTTGCAGCCTCTTTAAATCCATCAATATAGATTTTATTTGCGGCATAGCTACCTGAGCGTAACACCTCTTCGCCAAAGGCATTAGTGTAGTTTACATTGATATAATATATCTCTTTATTCTCTGGAAGGTCGTAGTGCAAAATAGCACCACCTTGTACAGCCTCGAAACGGAAGCTATCCTTCGGAATCTCATAATCAAATACCATTTCTTCACTATTATTACACGAGGTGAAGAGAGCTATAATCGAGATTGCTACTATTATATATTTTTTCATACAATTATATAATTTTAATTAAATACTTTCTGTTACCAACCTGGATTTTGTTCAATACCAGCCGTTATCACCTCCTCACCACGTATCGGGAAGAAATAATCTCTTTTATCGTCAAACACAATACCATCAGTAACTGCTTTTGGTCCTTCAAAATTATTATAGAATGCTTCAGCAGTAGAGCCCGCTATATTCCAACCATAGGCTTTTGTATTGAACTCAACCGCAGCTGTTTTCCAACGTCTAACATTCCAGAATCTATGTCCCTCGAATGCAAACTCAACATTCCACTCTTGCATAATTATATCTCGCATACCCCCCTGACTTGTAATCTTAGAGGGCGTTCTTGCATAGGTTGTCCATGCCGATACTATATCAGGGATACCTGCTCTTTCACGAACAACATCTAGTGGCTCATAAACACGGCTATCAGGCACATCAAGATACTCGTTCCAAGCCTCTGCCAACATAAGATATAGTTCGGCTAAACGCATAACCACATAAGGGTTGCTACCTCTATTGTATGAACTATATGAGTTACGCACATCTATATCAGGGTTAATCAGTTTCTTGATATAGTAACCCGTAACATTTTGAGGTACATTAGACACAATACTACTCTGTTTTGTACCCATACGCTCATCTTTACGAGACTGCACCAATAGGTTTTTAGACTCCTGAGAACCTAACTGCCAGTATGTTCTATCAGCAGCAATATGTGCGTAGAAACGTGGCTCACGGCGCAGGTGCAGACTCAATACACTCTCGCCCGTTGGCACAACTTTATAGTATAGATCACTAGTCTCTTTTGATAGCGCATAGCGTGAATGGTAGTCCCACTCCTTATCCTCGTCGATAGGAAGACCGTTTACTGTGTAGTACTCTTCAACCATCTTCATTGATGCTGCTACTGTTCCATCATCATCTCTACCTAGCGAACTATCATATCCACTAACATAAGGAAGGAAGAATGTAGAGATAAAGAATCCACTTTGAATATTCATTAATTGCAGAGCCTCTCTATTCTCAGAGTAAGGTGCAATAGCAGAGAACTGAATATCATAGATAGTGTTTAGTAGCGATGTGCTCTTCTCTGAATCTATGGTATAGTCATTAAATAGAGTTTTACCAATACCCTCACAAGCACTAATAGCCGCCTCAGTTGCATCAATAGCTAGTTTCCATCTCTCTTTGTCATACTCAGGGAAATACTCAACACCTGTCTCCTCATTAACAAATCCTTTCATCTGCTCATTACCATTAAATAGTGGTGATGCAGCATATAGAAGTATCTTTGCTTTGAGTGCCATAGCAGCCTCTTTACTGTAGTACCCTTGACGATCAGCAGCCATAGTTGATAAAGACTCTAAGTTAGGTAGTGCCTCATCAATAAGACGAACCATCTCAGCAACACACTCAGTGATAGGGCTACGAGGTAGTAACATCGCTGAAATATCTTCACCAATACCAATATTATGCGGAACTAACACAATAGGTCCATATCTACGCATGAGTTCAAAATAGACATTGGCTTTAAGAACCATAATCTCTGATTTCCAAAGCTGTTTCTCACCAGCTGTCATATTGTAGGCTCTATCAATATTCGCAATAAATTCGTTAGAATAGCGAATTGAGGCATAAGCCTTACTACCACTCCATATACTAGCATAAGGCGAAATACTATTTTGTCGCCCTTCTGCTATATGTAAACCAGAATAATAGGTGCTTCCATATTCATTTGTAACAAGGTATGGTGATAGTGCGTACTCATCTGTAGCCATACGATCCATCATATTTGGGTAGAATGCCAAATCAAATTGGAATAGATAGTAACAAGTCTTATACCAATCCTCAGCTTGGTCTCTCTTTTCAAATATGCTCTCCACGGTCTCTATATCATCTTCTGGAACGATACCAAGGTAGTTATTACACCCCCCAGTAGTCAAAAGAATAGGCAGTAGAGCCAATATATATATTATTTTTTTCATAATCTTATAATTTTATTGTTTAGAAGCTTACATTAATTCCCAGAGAGTAGGTCTTCTGAATAGGATAGTTAAATCCATTCTCTCCTAGCTCAACATCCCATAAATCGAAATTTGAAATCATAAATGGATTGTTTGCTCGCACATACAATTTTAAATTCTTCAATCTAAGCTTTGATAATGCTGTATGAGGTACATTGTAAGCAAACTCTAGCGAAGTACAACGTAGGAAAGCCACCTCACGCATAAAGTAAGTACTCTTGCGTATCACAGTAGGCTTATCATAATATGAAGCATTAACACCATACCAATCTTCTAGTGTGTTGTTGTGGTCAATTCCATTTACAGACAGTTTAGGCCAGAATGCCGATGTTGCTTGATTATTAGCACTCCAATGATCTTCATATATAGCTGATAACATAGCATTTCCATCAACAAATGGCGAAACCTGTACTGGATCAATAAAGAATGTACGATTGCCAGATCCTTGGAAAGCGAAAGAGAATTCGAAATCTTTATAATTGATAAAACCATTAAAACCATATATCAATCTAGGTGTCTCAGGATAACCAACATATACTGCATCTTCAACATCAATTAAACCATCATTATTAATATCCTTATAACGAATATCTCCTGGCTCTGGTGTTCCTGGGTGAATAGGTGCTGTTGCTATCTCCTCCTCATCTTTAAATAATCCTTCTGCTATATATGCAAGCTGCTGAGAAATCTCTTTACCCGCCTTTTTCTGCCACTCAGGAGTGTTTGATGACTCTTGAATATCTAGATAAGTGGCTTTACTATATGTTAATGTACCATTTAAGATAACCCAAAAATCATTAGTGAATGTATGCTGGAACTTACCAGAGAAATCGATACCATTAGCACGCACACTACCAGTGTTCGCAAGTTGTTCATACTGAATACCCATTGATGCAGGTATTGTTGTCATATAGTCTAAGATATTGTGACGTGTTGCTTGATAAATATCTGTATTAAACTCAAGAATACCATCAAATAATTTAACATCTAATCCAATGTTCAGCTGCTCAAGAATCTCCCACTGTATATCTGGATTAGCATAAGAGGATATAATATATTGGTCAAAAACTAGCTCTGTTGGTTTAACCGAACCTGTTTGTTGTTGTCCAATGGCTGGCAGATAGGTAAAACGGTGTTGAGTAGCGTTTTGTGGTGTGAATATACCATCATTACCAACTTTACCCCATGAAGCTCTTAACTTAAAGAATGACAGCCATTTAGAAGAACCCTGCATAAACTTCTCTTTAGATACAATCCACGAAGCACCAACGGCAGGGAAGAAACCCATTCGGTTCTCCTCAGCAAAACGCTCAGAACCATTATAACCGAAACTTGCCTCAGCAAAATATCTATCCTTATAACCATAAGTACCACGCATAGAGAAACTAACATTTCTACTCTGAAGACCCTCTAACACATTATATGGTTGAGAATATTTTGAGTTAAATATCTGCGCCACACCAGTTAAACTTGTCTGATGGTCGCCCCATGCTGCTGTGTGTAGAGCACGTGCCTCATACTGCTGAGTACTTGATTTAGAGCTAGTAGTTGCTCTTGGTTCTTCACTTATTTCAAGGGTGCGTCTAGCAATATCTCCATTAAGTTGAACTAGTTTATGCTCTCCAGTCTCAAAATTATAGCTATCTAATCCATACATTATAGGAATAGTGGTGTAACCCGTAGAGCTATAATCAACATTTGAGATAGCCATACTTGCTCTAAATTCAAGACCTTTTACTAGATCATCAAGTTTATGAATATACTCAGCACGGTTAGTGGCAGAGTAACGAGAACGCTCAATATAACCCTCGTGCATCTTAAGATATGGATTAACAGTATCTTCTGTAACAGCTCCAAAACGAACATGCTCCCAGTTGTAGTAATCATCAGCTGGATATACCGCTGCAAAATCTACTGGCGAAGCTGAGAAAGCCATATCATAAGCCGTAGCAACATCTGCAGAGTGAGGTCCACGATATACATCCACCGATGCAGCCGAGTTGATATTAAGCTGTATCCCTTTTGCTAGATTGATAGTCAAATTAGTACGGAAAGTAGTTGTGTTACTCTTAATATTAACATCAAAATCATTCAGTTTATCTGTTTTTAACATACCTTGATCTTGTGTGTAGTTAAGAGATGCGTAATATTGCAGCACCTTAGAACCACCACGAGCCGTTACATTAGCACGATGGTTAATATTAACAGGCTTAAACATTATGTCATACCAATCGTTTTGTGGATATAGCCAATCAGGATAGTTTCCAGATTGTGTACGCTCAACATACCCAGCATTATACCTAGGTACGGCATATTGATCACGCCCAATCTCTGCCTGATTATACATCTCCATATAGGTAATTGGATCAACAACATCAATTTCTGCTGTGGGCATAGATGTAACAACCTCATACGAAGCGGTAGTATATACGTTACCTTCAGTTCCTTTACGTGTTTCAACAAGGATAACACCATTAGCTCCACGAGCACCATACATAGCCGTAGCTGTTGCATCTTTAAGCACCGAGAAACTCTCTATATCATCTGGATTGATACGTGCTAAATCTAGCTTCGAGCTCTCCACACCATCTAAAAGGATAAGTGGGTCTATATTAGCACTTGTCTGATATGAGGTGATACCACGAATATAAAACTTAGTATTCATCTCACCCTCAGTTAGTGCTCCTGGCATACCGCCAGTTTGCCAACCAATCATACCTGCAATCTTACCTGCAAATTGAGAGGTAAGGTCTGAACTAGATGATTTAAGATCTTTTGCACGTATCGAAGTAACAGACGACACCATACTCTCTGTACTCTGAGTACCGAATGCTACCACTGTAACATCCTCTATCTCTTGAACATCAAGCTTAAGAGTGATGAACATATTTGAGGTTGTCTCTTTACGTATTCTTACCTCTTCGGTGTGATATCCCATACATGAAATATCAATTATATCACCTGTTTTCGCTGTTACAATAAACTCTCCATTCTCATTAGTGATAGAGCCATCGCCAGTAGATTTTATTACAACCACAGCACCCACGATAGGCTTACGATCACTATCCACTATTTTACCTGAAAAAGTGCGAGTCTCTGATTTTACCGTTTTGCTTATGGTAACACCACCTGAGCTGTTTATTTTATACTCAAAACCTGTGCCCTTAAGAATATTATCAAGAATATCCTTAACTGTCATATTACTAACTATGGCATCCATTCTATCTAGTTCATCTATACCTTCATCTTCAATATAGATATTTATTCGTGAAAGACGTTGTATCTCATATATAATATCTCTCACCGTTGCATCTCTCATATCTAGAGAAATCCTTGTCTCAATCTGCTGAAGAGTAGTAGCCGCTTCGTCTACCATCTTCTCAGTTGGAAGTGCTCCATTTGCATATACATTTACACTGAATAAAAGCATAGCAAAAATAAAAATTGCACTATTAATTTTTTTATATAAGTAAATTTTCATACTTTTGCGTATTGTATTGTTTTACAATGGTGTTAATATATGGCTGCAACCATAATTAACACTTAAATAATCAATTACTGCGAGGGGTATTCATTTATGAATGCCTCTCTTTATTGTTTAGTATCATTTCCCTATCTTATAATATACCCCCTTTCTGTTTTTTCATATTTAACACTCTTATTACTTATCATCTCTAATATTTCGCTCAATTTACTGTCTCGAGACACTATTAAAGTTACAGATTTATCTCTTAATTTGTCATTCTTAATGTCTATATCTACGCCATACCACTCCCACAACTCATTTACCATTGTCTCAAAACGCTCTTTCTCAAACATAAAATTATTATCTAGCCACGCTATATAGCGTCTTGTATTAACCTGCTTTGTATCATGCTCTCCTGTAATGTTATTGATATTAAAGTGGTCGTTAGGAGCTAACCTATATAACTCTTTATTATCTACATTAACACCCACTACCCCTTCAATAAGTGTGGTAGACATATCACTAGCATTGTAAGCATTCACATTAAATTTGGTTCCATAAACCTTAACCTCTAACCCATTAGCCTTAACAACAAACTGTTTATCACTCTTAGTTACATCAAAATACCCCTCTCCCTTTAACTCCACACTACGAGTTTCTCCTTCAAATTTGTCAGGAAAAATAAGCTCACTATTAGCATTAAGATAAACAACCGTTCCATCTGAAAGCATTATACTACTGCTCTGCCTCGCAGGAACCATAAACCTATTTAAAGAGGTTGATTTTATTCCATCAATTAAATCAACATTTTTCTCACTTCCTAGCACAACACCATCAACAGCTTTACTTACCAAGCTAGCAACATCACTAACCTCTCTAGCATCATTATTTACAACCGCAACCTTCCCATCTGTTGTTATCAGTGCTGGCTTGTTTGGCAGATACACCTCACTTTGCTTTATAGTATGCTCTATTTTACCCACCTCAGCAACTAGGCTACCAGTCGAAATATTTGCATCTACAACTGTTGCATCACTATTAGTATAGTAATATACCATAAAAGAGGTTATAATCATTGCCGCAACTGTGGCATAGCGAGCATATATACGGTGTGCTCTTGCTTTTCGCTGTTTAGCTCTTATTGCCTCAGAAAATTTAAGAGTATTGATCTCTTTTTTTGAATTATCTAATTTATAGTTCTCCTCTTTCGCTAAATTTGTTAAAAGATTATAATTATATGCCTGTGGTTTTAACAACTGTTCAATATCTTCACCACTCTTCGAGATAATATCAACAAGCTCTTCTGCATGTCTGATATCATCTATCACTCTATTTTCTTGTGAATATTTTTTCATGATTGTCTGTTATTGTTTATTATTAAAACTATCAACTCCTCTTTTTTCGCAAAAATTCATGTTTTTTTTTGTTATTATTTTTAATTTCAAATATTTTTAACTAATTTTGTTGTTGAAAAAACAACATAATATGGCTCAATCATTCAAAAATATAGAAGATGAGGTTTTATTTTTAGAGCGTTTCAACAATCGTGATTGTGACGCCTTTACAGAGGTGTACAATCTGTTTTATGACGAGCTAAACCACTATACATCAAAACTATACAAAGATACAAATATAGAGTCGTGCGATGCCCTTCAGAGTGTATTTATAGATTTATGGCAGGCAAAAAGAATTAAATTCGATCGAATAATACGAATAAAGGCATATCTATATATATCTATCAAGAATGATTTTAAATCATATATTACACATACTAAGGTTATTGATAAATATAGCGATTATATTCTAAACAGCAATCAAGTAGACTCAAACAACATTATTGAGAGTGAGGTATATTCATTGGTTAACTACTTAGGATTATTACCTGAGGATTGTGCAAGGATTATACGTCTATATATTGAGGGCAATAATGTAAAAGAGATTGCAGTGATAGAGAACCTACCTGAGCGCACTGTATATCACAAAAAGCAGAAAGCAATATCTATACTAAAAAACAAATTACCAAAGGATAAGATTATGATTCTATTAAGTATTATTTAGGGTCATTCTAAGGTATTGCTATTTAATAAATAGATTTCCAAATTATCAAAAAAATACTTCAAGTATACAATACTGATTTACAGTCACTTAAAAAATAAATTAAATTTTTACAAAAAAAAGTCATCAAAAAATTTGGTGAAATAAAAAAAAGGTCATATCTTTGCAGTGCAAAAAGGGTAAATGTTAAGCTTCAAATGCGAAACACATATCTTTTATGCGACCGAAACGGTGTGGTAGTTCAGCTGGTTAGAATACCTGCCTGTCACGCAGGGGGTCGCGGGTTCGAGTCCCGTCCATACCGCCAATGAGTAACGCAAGTTACAGCAAAGTCCTGAAAATCAATGATTTTCGGGACTTTTTAATTCTAAGAATCTCGGCAAAATATGCAATTTCGAGGTATATGGGTTCTTTCGTAAAATGTGTTGGGATATAGTTTAAGCGAGTATATTTT
>CAYJCU010000053.1:0-13999 GCA_964368765.1 uncultured Rikenellaceae bacterium | reverse complement strand
CATTAAACTAGTAATTTGAAATTAGGTTATTTAGTTTAACCCCACTGGAAATTTTTATTGAACCTTTATTTAGTGTTATATCAATTCTTCAATAATAGTGCAAAAAAAAGGTTGCCACTTGGGCAACCTTAATTTTTTGTCTAATTATTTTCTCAGGCCTAAAACTTTAATTAAGCTTCTGTACCTCTCAATATCAACTCTCTTTAAATACACTAAAAGACTTCTACGCTTACCAACTAGACGTAATAACGAACGTTGTGTGTTGAAATCCTTAGGATTTGCCTTAAGGTGTTGTGTTAAATGAGCGATACGGTAAGAAAATAGTGCCACTTGACTCTCTGGAGAACCTGTGTCAGTATTAGACGTTCCGTAGGTGCTAAATAGCTCCTGTTTCTTTTCTGAAGGAATGTAACTCATCTCTTTTTCTCTTTAAAATTATTTAACGAGTGCAAAGGTAGTGACTTTAAATTAAATAAACAAATAATAAATGATAATATTTCATTTAATGTTCGGTTAATCGTCCTATATTATTATTAATCAAATAATTCATAGTCATCAATAGAAAACTCTTCTCCCTTACGTTTTGCCTTACGTATAGCTTTTTTTATCTTGCGATTAGCCTTATTAAGCCCCTCTTCAACCTCATCATACACCTCTTCGGCAATATTGCGCTTTTTAGCCTCTTTCTTTGTGATAATTATACGATAACCATTACTATCGTAGTCTACCAATCTTTTCTTTTGGAATATTCCAAAGTTCTCTTTAAACTCCTCAGTAAACTCATCTGCGTGCTCTTTTAGGTCAGATGATACTTTTTCTGCCTCATCTTTTACCTCTTCTGAAAAATCTTCTGCATGCTCTTTAAGCTCTTCAGTAAAATCTGAGATTGATTCTCCTAATGTTTTTTTCTTTTTTACCTCAACACATGATAAGAATAGTGTTGATGTAATTAAAATAATAATAAAATTTTTCATAAGTTCTAATTTACATTTAAACGTTGCAAATATACAAAAAATAATCTTAAATGAATAATAGTAATAGGTTTTTTGCTGTTTAAAAAAATATCATTAACTTTGTGCGTTATTATAAAAAAAATATAAATAATTAGAAATGCTTACACAAGAGATAAGAGAGAGTTATATAAAATTACTGAAACAAGAGGTTAAACCAGCTCTTGGATGTACAGAGCCTATTGCTGTTGCACTAGCTACTGCTATGTCGGCAGAGGTTTTAGGATTTAAACCAGAGAAAGTAGAGGTGAAAGTTAGTGCCAATATACTTAAAAATGGTATGGGGGTAGGAATCCCAGGTACTGGTATGGTTGGTCTAGATATAGCCGTTGCACTAGGTATTGTGTGTGGGAAATCAGCTTATGGGCTTGAGGTTCTACGTGATGTGACACCTGATAAGGTTGCAGAGGCTCAGGGGCTTGTATATAATGATGTTGTTTCAGTAGAGGTTGCAGATACCACTGAAAAACTATATATCGAGGCAGTTTGTTTTGCAAAAGATCAAAGGGCAACCGCTAGAATTGAGGGTATGCACGATAACATAGTATATGTAGCTAAAAACCACGAGGTTTTAATGAATAAACGTAGTAGTGGTGGTGATTCTGAGGATGAAGTGCAAGAGATAAAAAGCACTAGTGAGTATGGTTTAACAGTTAAATATATCTATGATTTTGCTACTACAGAGCCTTTTGAAAACATAGCCTTTATGCTTGAGGCGGCTACAGTCAATCGTGCATTAGCTGAAGATGGCATTAATAATAATTATGGTTTACAGGTTGGTAAAACTATAATAAATAGAATAAAAAAATCTATCATAGGAGATAGTTTAATGGTATACTCAATGGGTTTGACAGCTGCTGCGTCGGATGCACGTATGGCGGGTTCACTTCTTCCTGCAATGAGTAATTCAGGTAGTGGTAATCAAGGAATAACTGTTACTTTACCTGTTGTTGCTGCGGCTGAGAGACTTGAATCAAGTGATGAAGAGCTAGCACGTGCTTTAGTAATTAGTCATCTTGTTGCTATACATATTAAAAGTTATCTAGGTAGGTTATCGGCTCTATGTGGTTGTGTTGTTGCATCTACGGGGTCATCATGTGGTGTAGTATATCTTATGGGTGGAAACTATGAGCAACTAACCTACGCTATTAAGAATATGATAGGTAATATCACAGGTATGGTGTGCGATGGTGCTAAGGTGGGTTGTGCCCTTAAAGTATCTTCGGGGGTGTCATCTGCTATACAGTCGGCAGTGCTTGCTATGGATAATATATGTATATCAGATAATGATGGTATTATTGAGGTGGATGTTGAGAAAACCATATATAATCTAGGTCGTTTGGCATCTATGGGTATGCAAACAATGGACGATCTGATGTTGAGTATAATGGTAAAAAAAGATAAAAACCAACCTATCTGTTTATAGGTTTAAAAATCAGGACAAACGCACGAAAAGTTAAATGCAATAAATAAGCTACCACGTTTGCCCTGAAACGAATGAGAGTGAGCTTCGTGAGGAGCTTAAAGCGACGAAACGGTTTTTTGCAAGGCTGAAAGCCGAGCTTTTTTCAAAAAAGCGTAATTTATAGAAAAAATAAACCAGAAATTTGGGTGCACCTTAAAAATATTTTTCGTGCGTTTGCCCTAGTTTAAAAATGAAGACTATGAATAACTTTGTGATTAAAGAGGTGATATCTAAAAGAGAGATTAAAGACTTTCTAAAGATGCCTATTGCTATATATAAGGATGACAAAAATTGGGTTCGTCCTTTAGATGTTGATATTGAAAATATTTTCTCTAGTGATAAGAACAAATTATTCAAAGATGGTAATGCTATTCGATGGGTGGTATACAATGATAAGAATGAGAGCGTTGGTCGTATAGCAGCATTTTATAATTGGGGATTAACAGAGCGTGAGGATGTTAAGAGCGGTGGATGTGGTTTCTTTGAATCTATAGATAATCAAGAGGTTGCCTTTATGCTTTTTGATACAGCTGCAAAATGGCTTTTAGATAATGGTCTTCAGGCTATGGATGGCCCGATTAATTTTGGTAGTAGGGATCAGTTTTGGGGATTGTTGGTAGATGGCTTTACGGCGCCTATGTATAATATGAATTATCACAAAACATATTATAAAAATTTCTTTGAGTCTTATGGTTTTCAGAACTATTTTAACCAGCATACATATATAAAATATATCTCAACAGAGGGGGATTTAAATAGTGCTGTACTAGAAAAATATAATAGGCTTATGGCTACGGGCGAGTTTGAATTCAGACCTATAACTAAGGCCGATTATCCATATTTAGCAGAAAATTTTAGATCTGTATATAATAAGGGGTGGAGTAAGTTTGATGGTGTTGCGGAGATGACTAAAGAGGAGAGCGAGCACCTATTTAAGCAGATAAAGCCGATAATGGATGATAAGCTTATAATTTTTGCATACCATAATGGCAAGGCGGTAGGTTTCTTTATTATGGCTCCAAATATTAATGAGATAATAAAGAATCTTAACGGTAAATTTGGGTTGTGGCAAAAACTTAGATTTATGTTTGACTTAAAAGTGCGTAAATCATGTCACACTATCAATGCTATGGTGTTTGGTGTTGATCCAGATTATCAAGGTAAGGGTATTGAGTCGGGGCTTATTGAGGCGGTGCGTATTCATTTAGGTCCAAGTAAGCAGTATAAGCATATGGAGCTTATATGGATTGGTGATTTCAACCCACTTATGATGCGTGTTGTCGAGACTTATGTTAATGCAAAGAGATTTAAGCAGCATATAACCTATCGTTATATGCTAGATAAGAGCATTGAGTTTAAGAGGTGTGCAAAGGTAAGCGCATCACGCAAGGTAGCAACAAAAGAGTAATTTGGTGTTTTATGACAGCTTTTGATATTATAGTATTACTTATTTTGGCTTTAGCCCTATTTCAGGGTTATAGGAGGGGTATTGTGTTGGAGGTAATGGGTCTTGCATCTATTATCATATCTGGTTATGCTGCCTACTATCTTGCCACGTGGGTAGCTGAAAAATTTAATTGGAGTTTTGATTACTCAACTGAATTGGCATTTGTAGCGGTGTTTATTGCCTTTATGGTTACAATAGTGGGAATAGCACGTATTATCACTAAGTTGCTTAATGTTGTAGGCTTAGGTATTGTTAATCAAATTGGCGGTGCTGCTATATCGGTGTTAAAGTATCTTGTGATTATATCAATTTTCTTTTCACTATTCACAGCGTTAAATTCAAAAGTAGAGATAATATCAAAGAGTACGATAAATAGGTCGGTAACTTACGAGCCGATAGAGAAATTATCTGAAACTATGTTTCCATATTTCAATGAGGTTAAAAAGGGTGTAAAAAAAATAACAGACGAATATTTTGATTAGAAGAGGATTAGTAGTAAAAAACAGTAGCAATAGCTATATTGTTGAGGATATTGAGAGCGGCAATGAGGTTACGTGTAGTATTAAGGGTAAATTCAGACTTAATAATATACGAACTACTAACCCATTGGCAGTAGGAGACTATGTTGATTATGAGACAGTAGAGGCCACTGGTAGCTCAGTAGTAGTTGCTATTGAACCACGTAATAACTATATTATTCGTCGTTCCACCAACCTATCAAAAGAGTCTCATATTATTGCATCGAATGTTGATAATGTCTTTTTGGTTGTTACTCTTCACTCTCCACCAACAAGTTACGAATTTATTGATAGATTTTTGGTTACCTGTGAACTCTATAAAGTAGATGTTGTTATACTACTTAACAAGGTTGATTTATATGATGAAGAGGAGATAGAAGATTTTATATATAACTATAAACTTGCTGGTTATGATGTTGTGTTATGTTCAACAGTAACTGGTGAGGGTATAGAGGGGGTTGCCGATATGATGAGAGGTAAAAAATCTCTCTTTTCGGGTAATTCAGGAGTGGGTAAATCATCTATTATCAAGGCGTTAGCCCCTTCATTTGATATTAAAGTGGGTGATATATCCCTATCACACAGCAAAGGTAAACATACAACCACTTTTTCGCAGATGTTTAAATTAGCGAGTGATACATATTTAATAGATACCCCAGGTATTAAGGGTTTTGGTATTTTAGACCTCAAAAATGAGGAGGTGGCTAGATATTTCCCTGATTTATTTAAACATATTGATAAGTGTCAGTTTTATAACTGCACACACACGCACGAACCCAAATGTGAGGTTAAGCGTATGGTTGAAGAGGGCGAAATATCGGCACATAGATATTACAGTTACCTCAAAATTTTAGAGGATGAGAATGGAAAAGATAAATATAGATAGATTAACAGCTGAGATAGAGTATCTATCACAATTTATGCTACCTGAGAGGCTAGAGTCCTTGAAAAGGGTTATTGGAGAGAGAACAAGATATATTACTCTATGTTTAGAGAATATTTTTCATACACAAAATGCCAGTGCTATTGTTCGTAGTAGTGATGCATTCGGTTTGCAGGAGTTACATGTTGTTGAAGAGTTATGTCCGTTTACTCCTAATATTAACATTGTTAGAGGGTCGGATAAATGGCTAGATATTAATAGATATAGTGGTGGAGAGGGCACTGAAAAGCTTTTAGAGAGGCTCAAAAGTGAAGGTTATCGTATTGTGGCAACATCGCCTCACACCTCAGGGACTACTGCCGATAAACTTGACTTATCAAAGGGAAAATGCGCAATATTTTTAGGCACTGAAAAACAGGGCGTAAGCGATACTGTTATGGCTGTTGCTGATGAGCATGTGCGTATAGATATGTATGGCTTTGTTGAGAGCCTTAATGTTAGTGTGTGTGGTGCTATAATAGCTAATACGCTAGTTACACGCCTAAGAGATAGCGATATAGAGTGGAGGCTAAGCGATGATGAGCAACTGTTTTTACTTAATGATTGGGTGAAAAAGAGTGTTAAAGATTCTGAAACTATACTAAAAAATTGGTACGCAAATAAATAAAATAGAATATCATGAGCCGACTAAAAAACCTTTTTTTAGACCATGTAGGTCAAACGATTGATACACCTCTTGGTATAGAGGTTAATAGAGCGGATGGTATATACCTATACTCTCCTGATGGTAAAAGATATATAGACCTAATTTCAGGGGTTACAGTTAGTAATGTTGGGCACAACAATCCAGTTGTTGTTGATGCTGTGTGTAAGCAGGCTAAAGAGTATCTGCATTTAATGGTTTATGGAGAGGTTATTCAATCTCCGCAGGTTGAGTATGCAGTATTGCTATCTAACTATCTTCCTCAGCCTATTGATACAATCTATTTTGTTAATTCGGGTAGTGAGGCAATAGAGGGAGCTTTGAAACTGGCAAAACGTTATACCGGACGAACAGAGCTTATCTCATGTGTTAATGCTTATCATGGTTCGTCGCACGGTGCACTCAGTGTTATGGGGGCAGAAGAGTATCGTAACTCATTCCGTCCGTTACTGCCTGATACTCGTAGGATACGATTCAATAATTTTGATGATATAAATCATATAACAGAGCGCACGGCAGCTGTTTTAGTAGAGCCAGTGCAGGGCGAGGCGGGGGTTATAGCTCCTATTAGTGGTTATCTTCAATCACTGCGCTCAAAGTGCGATGAGGTTGGAGCACTTCTCATTTTTGATGAGATACAGTGTGGTTTCTCTCGTGTTGGGGGTGGTATGTTTGCCGCTTGTAAATATGAGGTTACACCCGATATATTGGTAATGGCAAAGGCTATGGGTGGCGGTATGCCACTAGGTGGATTTGCTGCAAGGGGCGAGGTTATGTCTGCCTTTAAAACCAATCCTATATTAGGTCATATCACAACTTTTGGTGGGCATCCCGTATGTTGTGCCGCAGGTATGGCGGCAATGAGATATCTGATTGATAATAATATTGTTGATAGCGTTGAGAGTAAGGGCGAACGACTAAAGAGTGGAATAGATACCTCACAAGGGCTTATCAAAGAGATACGTTGCGAGGGTATGCTTATGGCTATTGAGTTTGGCGATATGGATATATGTAATAGGGTTTCTAGGTGGGCGTTAGATAACGAGGGGCTTGTGAGTGAAAGTTTCCTTTTCTGTCCGTCTGCAATGCGAGTTGCCCCTCCATTAACTATTACTGATGATGAGATTGATATGATTTGTGAAAAGATAAATAACTCTATATTAGCAATTAGTAATACCTTATAACAATGGGTAAAGTCAAAATTTTAAAAGCTTCGGCGGGCTCTGGTAAAACATTTATGCTTGCTTATGAGTATGTTAAAAGTGTTGTGCGACATCCACACATATATCGTAATATTTTAGCTGTTACCTTTACAAAAAAGGCTACGGGTGAGATGAAGAGTAGGATACTCGATGAACTTTATAATTTGACTATTGAAGATGGTAAGCGTCATTTTTTAGATATGCTACTGAGTGAAGAGTGGGCGGTTGATGAGCAAATCATTAGGGCTAATGCACAGAAAGCGTTAGATTTGATTCTTAATGATTACTCAAGCTTCTCTGTTATGACTATTGATAGTTTTTTTCAGAAGATAGTTCGCTCATTTATCAAAGAGTTACATTTAGAGAGTGATTATTCGATAGATTTTAATACAGATTATCTTCTTAGGTTGTCAATAGATAATCTTGTGCACCGTTCAGATAAAGAGCCTAAACTAAAAGAGTGGATATTATCTATTATAGATAGTAAACTAGATAGTGCAAAAAAGGCCGATGTAAAGCGTCAAATATTACCATTTTCGCATAAGATATTGAACGAAGAGTTTGATAAAAGCTATTTTGAGAACCATACCGATGAGTTGATACTCTTTTTTAATGAGTTAGAGAAGATTAGAGAAGAGCTAATAGGTGTTGTGAGGGGGTATGGAGAGTCATTTATATCATATTGTAATAAAAATACTATTCTGCTAGAGCAACTACCTGGTAAATCTCGTGGGGTGTTCTCCTATATGAATAAAATAGCTAACGGAGATATATCTCTGCCAAGTAAAACAGTTATTGGATATATTGAGGATGATGGTAAATGGAAAACGACACCTCAAGAGCATGTGTCGCCTCTTAAAGAGTTACTATCCAAGCTATATCACTATCTTATCGAAAATAACAAGGGAATCAATACCCTTAATGCTCTCTTAACAACTCATCACGCATTTGTTTTGTTAGGAGATATTAGTAATGAGCTAAATGAGATATGTAAATCTAGTAATAAGATGATACTATCTAATACAGACCATCTTATAAATAAGCTTGTTAAGAATAACGATATACCATATATCTATGAAAAGGTTGGTAGTATCTATACAGTTATAATGATAGATGAGTTTCAAGATACCTCTATGGGGCAGTGGCAAAATTTTGTTCCTCTACTTGAAAATATTGTTTCAATCTCTCCATCTGATGATACACCTATTACCCTTGTAGGAGATATAAAACAGTCAATATATCGTTGGCGTGGCGGTGATTGGCGTATCCTTGGCGAAAAGGTGTCAGAACAGTTTGGTAGTGATAATATTGTTGAATATAATCTTAGTACCAATTACCGAAGTAGAGAGGTGGTTATTGATTTTAATAACAGAGCAATTCGTCACTGTGCTGATGAGATTAATCTATATATTAATGGTGTATTAGATGATTTTAGAGATAGTAAAGAGCTATCTCTTGAGTTATCATCACGTTATAATAACCTACTTCAAAGTGCCTATGACGGCATGGAGCAGATGACACCATCAAATCCTAAAAGTGGGGGATATGTAGAGGTTAGTAGGTATGAAAACGATGAAAATCTAGCAAAAATAATTGATATTATCAAAGATGCACAAGATAGAGGTTTTCAGGCTAAAGATATAGCTATTCTTGTGCGTGGTAATGCTGCTGCTGCTGATATAGTGTCATATATCCTTGATTATAAGAGTCGTAATGAAGAGGAGTGTAAAGGGTATAATCTCGATATTGTATCCTCGGGCGGTGTTTTATTAAATAGTTCACCTGTTATACGATTTATTATTTCGGTCTATATCTTAGCAATTGATGTTAATGATATGACCCTAGCTTATTATAATCAATATAGAGAATTACCAATCAAACAACCATTGACACCTGATGAGGAGCAGTTTATTAACTCTCTTCATACCCTTCCGATCAGTACATCGGTAGAGCATATTATCAATAGGTATGGATTAGGAGAGCAGGCAGAGAGTGTTGCCTATCTTCAGGCACTTCATACAGCAACTATTAATTATACTGCGAATGAGAGAGGAGACATATCATCATTTATAGAGTGGTGGGAGAGTGAGAAGGTTCGTTTAGCGGTAAAAGTTCCAGAGGGGCAGAATGCTATTACAATAGACACTATCCATAAATCAAAAGGTTTGCAATATGGTGTAGTTATTATTCCGTATAATAAATGGGATTTAAAGCCGATGAGTGGTAAGAACACCTTTTGGGCTATGAGCGATGATGATAATTTCAGACTACCTGGTAGCACAAAACAAAAGGTGATGCTTAGTTATAACGATAAGCTAGCTGATAGCCACTATATGGGAGCCTATTTACATGAGATGTTTATGACTATGATAGAGAGTTTTAATCTTCTCTATGTTGCCTACACTAGGGCAGAAGATGAACTATATATTATGTTGCCACTCAAAGAGACCACAAAGGGTATTGATAGATATTTAAATAGTTTTATTGGAGAGAATTATATTTTTGGAGATAAAATTCATAAGAGTGATTCAGCGAAGATAAGTAGGGGTATATCATTTGATAAATTTAATTTTCAGGATATTAGCGAAAGAGTAGTTGTACACACTGAGAGTGATAAATTTTTTAAAGATGCTGAGGCTGAAGATGCTACGATAGATGAGAGAGGACGAGGAATTATCTTGCACTCTCTTTTTGAAAGTGTTCTCTGCTTAGAGGATTTTGAAACCAATATAGATAAGATGTATAATGGTGGTTTTATCTCAGAGAATGAAATGAGAGGGCTTAAAATACAGGTAAATACCGCCCTTGAACGTGATGATGTACGCAGTTGGTTTGATGGTACATACAAAGTGATTAGCGAAAGAGGAATAATACTACCTGATGATAGAAGTGGGGTAGTATCTATGTTACGTCCTGATAGGGTTTTGATAGGAGATGGCAAGGCTATTGTAGTTGATTATAAGTTTGGTGAGCAGCGCAAATCGCATAACAAGCAGATAGAGAGATATAAAGCGGTGCTGAAACGCATGGGGTATGGCGAGATATATGGATATTTATGGTATATTAGAGATAATAAAGTTGTAGAATTATAAAATTATTATTAACTTTGCTGTGTTATTTTATTAACAACTATACAATGAAAAAATATTTATTAGTTATTATTGCTCTTTTTGTAAGTGTTGAGGCTATGTCGCAGCACGGTTACACCGTTGAAAGGTGTTGGCAGAAGGCAAGAGATAATTATGAAAATGTTTTAAAGTATAATCTCATTAAGATAGCAGAGCAATACTCTCTTGTAAATGCAAGCCAAGAGGTGCATCCTACTTCGATACCTATTGTGAAGTCTGTTGCAAAACACACAACACCAAATATGCAAAATTCCAACTCTGTTATAAACTCAATACTAGGAAATAGTGATAACCTACAAGTGGGTGCATCTAATACAGATGAGGTAAAGCGTGATGAGCATTTGATGTATGAACTTAATTATAGAGTTAACGCAATATATTTCTCTATTATCCTACTACAAAATAAGATAAAATATACAGAAACTTTTCAATTACAGATGTTAGATTTGAAGAGTGCACTTCTTAATCTGAAATGTGATAAAGAACTTATTGATAGCTATATAGCAGATTTAGAGAAATATCAACATAATCTATCTAAGCACCGTGAAATACTTGTGGATATACATACACTATATTTAAATATGTTGTCGGCCTTAATTGGAGAAGAGATAGATCATAGTGATGTGTTACAAGAGCCAGAAGTGTCTGAATATGTTCCTGTTACAACTTCATCTTTTTATTTGTCTCAAGCTTCAAATAGAAAAATTGATGTAAGTAACGTATACAATAACGAGGTTAATATGGGAATGTCTACTACTTCAAAAGAGAGTAGAGACACTGGGTTTAATGATTTACGTAAGTCGATGTTTAATATTAACATTGAAGAGCATAAATCAGCCTTTAAGCTACAAATTGATAGACTACGTTATGAGTTGGAGAGTACAGTTGAGGCTGTAGATAACCAAGTTAAAGTTATTGTGGTCTCATTTATGAAGCTGGAAAATGGGACAGAAGATATGCGTATTTTCTTGCAGCGTGTAGCAGAACTGTATAGATTAAACCATAAGCAGGTATCGCACATGGTGCAGTTGATGCTTGAGGTTAATCAATATTTAAAAATGTATCAGTAATATTATAAATTATGAAGAAAATTTTGATTTTTTCAGCTATGCTGGTTGTGGGTTTGGTATTATCTCAGATTTTACCAAGTGCTTTAGATGCTGAAAATTTTCAGGTGTTGAGAACAACAACAAATTTGATGATGTTTACGGCACTTGCCTATATTATGATTAATGTAGGGCGTGAGTTTGAAATAGATAAAACTCGCTTAGGGGATTATACGAAAGATTATTTTATAGCTATGGCAACAGCTGCTTTCCCTTGGATATTTGTTGCTGTTTACTATATGTTCCTGCTTCCATCAGAGTATATGTCTAATATGAATGCGTGGAATGAAAATCTACTACTGAGTCGTTTTGCGGCACCCACCTCGGCAGGTATTCTATTTACAATGTTAGCCGCAGCAGGTCTAAAGAATAAATGGATATATAAAAAGACACAGGTATTAGCTATTTTCGATGACCTAGACACAATATTGCTAATGATACCTCTTCAGATGCTTATGATAGGGTTTAAGTGGCAATTGATTGTAGTGGTATTTGTTATTGGTATATTATTATGGATAGGCTGGAAGTGGCTAGGTAAGATGGATTTTAATCAAAACTGGTCATCAATTCTTCTTTACTCTATCTCTATAGTAGCTGTTATTCAAGTAGTATACAAAGTTACTGAGAGGCTGTTTGGGCACGATGGAGCTATACATATAGAGGTGCTTTTACCTGCCTTCGTATTGGGTATGGTAATACGTACTAAACATTATGAGAATACAGCCACACGAAGAGCATCCTATTTTATATCAATGATTTTTATGTTGCTTGTGGGTATGAGCACTCCTCAATTCTTAGGAGATCTTAACTTCTCTTCTGCAGCAAAGACTATTACTGCTAGTCAGCCTATGTTACCATGGAGTGATATGATATTCCATATTATTATGGTAACACTTATCTCTAATTTAGGTAAGATGTTCCCTATTTTCTTTTATAGAGATAGAAACATACTCGAGCGTTTAGCGCTATCTATTGGTATGTTTGCACGTGGTGAGGTGGGAGCAGGTATTCTAATTATAGCTATGGGGTATAATCTAGGCGGTCCAGCACTTATTATTTCTGTACTCTCTTTAGTATTGAACCTACTACTTACAGGTGTCTTTATTGTTATAGTTAAGCGTCTAACGCTTAAGGTGTATAAAAACGACAAATAAATAATAATAAAGAACCTTAAAACGTTTGTGTAAGAAATGTATGCAATATTAGGTTATTAAATATTAATGTTGTACATTTGTATCAAAATTTTAAACAATAAATTATAAAAACGGTTATGAGAAAATTAATTTCAATTATCGCAATGTTTGTGATAGGAGTTATGGCGCATGCTCAAGTTATTCAATTTGAGGGCAATTTAGCTGAAGCAATGGCTAAGGCTAAGAGTGAAAATAAAGTTGTTATGCTTTTAGGTTCTGCAACATGGTGTGGACCATGTAAGGCTTTAGAGGCTAATGTTTATCCAACAAAAGAGACGGGTGATCTTATTAATGGTAAGGCGGTATTTATCAAATATTTTCTAGATAAAGGCGATCCAGATAACGTAGCTGCTAAATATAATATTAGAGCTTATCCTACTTTTGTTATCATTGATGCTGATGGTAATGTGATGAATAAATTTGTGGGTGGAGCTGCTGATGCTGCATCATTCAATGCAAGAGTAGAAGAGGCCTTCAATCCTGATAATAGCTTTGCTGCTTATGAAGAGCGTATGAAAAATGATATTTCAACTGGTTTTGACTATGCTAAGCACCTTATGGCTATCTATGAGAATGAAAAAGCAACTAAAATTGTTGAGCAGGTGTTTGATGCTAGAACTATTGAGGAGAATTTCAATAAAGAGAGCGTTGAGTTTTACCGTTCATCTATCAATAGTGTAGATGATAAGATTTTTGCATTTATCTTAGATAAGAAAAATGGTAAGAAGGTAAAGAAAATTATGGGTTCTGATGATTATGAGGCATTTATGAAGTCTAAATCTAATGATTTCGCAATGGGTACGGTTTTAACTCGTCAAGGTATGAATGTAGGTGCATTCAATAAGTATGTTGAGAAGGTTGATGAGTATTCTATCCTTGAGACTCAGTTTATTGAGTTTTTACAGAAAAATAAAGATTACATATTAAGTAGAGATGCTGATTTCCTTATGCCAGTTATTATCGAGGCTATTGATAACGATAATGGCGAGGATGTTGATTACTATGCAGCTTTAACTAATCTTCTAGTTAATCAACAAAATTTCATGACATATAAAGATATGCTATTAGATGTTTACCAAAAAGCTCTTAATAAGACTTTACAAGAAGAGAGTAAGCAAATGTATCAACAATATGTTAATCGTTTAAGCCAATAATAATTATTATTAGCATATAGTATTCTGATAAATTCAGAGTAACATAATAAATGAGTGTCAAGGGTTATCCCTTGGCACTTTTTTTATCATATTATTTGTAACCAAATTTTATGATTGTTTTACGGCTAATAATACGTTATTGTTGTCCGGTAAAAAAATCAAAAAACCTAGTAACTACCTATCCTGCAAT
>CAYJCU010000052.1:0-14005 GCA_964368765.1 uncultured Rikenellaceae bacterium | reverse complement strand
AAAGGGGCAGTCGCAAAACTATATTAAAGCTGTATTTCAATCAGTTACGACCTAATAATAGTTGTTCATTACCATTTATTATAATCAAATGGACTAAAATGGAGGTAACGACCCTCTAAAAATCCTGCGGATTTTAATGTAAATTTAACACTTTTTACAATATAAATATTGTTTCGACTGCGACACCTCAACAAACAAAAAAGAGTTTTGTTTGTATTCGGTTTACTTGTCGCTGAAGAAAAAGTGAACAAAAACCGAACACCTACCTCTTAAACGGTGTTCGCTCGCTATCGCTCGTTAGGGTAATTCACAAAACAGGGTTTTGCGAATTACCCTACAAAAGAGGATAACTCCAAATCTTAAGTTTGAAGTTATCCTCTTTTGGCTAAAAAGTAGCTATATGCTACACTATACTATGCCATCATATTGAATGCTAGCTGGCGGATTCTTGTAATCATTGATACAAGACCATTGGCACGTGTAGGAGATAGATTATCCTTCATCCCTATTGCCTCAATAAAATGCAAATCAGCCTCATATATCTCTTTAGGGGTGTGGTTAGTGTAGACTCTTAGAAGTAGGGCTACTAATCCTTTTACTATAATAGCATCGCTATCGCCAGTTAATATCAACTTGTCATCAACTAGCTCTGCATCTATCCATACCCTAGATTGACACCCATCTATAAGATGGTCGTTATCTTTTAGTTTTTCATCTATCATAGGAAGAGTCTCTGCTAGCTCGATTAGATATGAGTATCTGTCCATCCAATCGTCAAACACCTCAAACTCATCTATAATTTCAACTTGTATATCCTCTATTGTTTTCATATTTTTATACTTATATTAGTTCTCCATAATAACTATTACCTCAACTCTATTTTGGTTATAATCAATTGATTTTACCTCTTTAAGATAGTTTGTCATTGCACTAGTTATTAGGTATCCTGTTTTGTTTGCATTAACAAGCTCCTTGTCTATTGTGCCAACGTAACTTGTTATGGCTACTTTATATTTTTTATCACTATCTCTATCTAGTAATTGCCCGTTTTTGTTGTATATCTCTACATTTACACTACCATCTGCAGCAATAATAATATTATAACTACCTTTAGATATGAAATAGTCTGTGTACTCACGGCTCTTATTAAAGCCTCGTAATATAAAAGCCTCTATCTCTTTAGCTGTCATTGAGTAGGTGTATATATCATTACTAAATGGCTCAATAGAAAGTATATTGGCAAGGGTTATATCTCCTTGTTTGATACTATCTCTACGCACACCGCCTCTATTGTAAAATGCGAAATCACTCTCAGTAGCCCATGCCATAGCATCTGTCATTAGGCAAGCTACATTTTTCTTGCCATCTATTTTTATCTCTGCAACACCAACCACCTTTTTGAAACTATCTTGATTATATATATCCTTTAGCATCAATTCAACATCAGCATTAGGATTACTAACAGTATCAAGTTTAACAACCTCATAAGTGCGTTTTGTTAGTTTATTATTCTCAAAATCAAGCGTAATAACTGCAGCATAGTTGAGATATGAGTCAGCTTGTGAGAGCATAACATTATTATATATACTCTCTTTTTCAATAAAAGAGTGGCTATGTCCGCCAATAATAACATCAAGCTGAGGCATAATCATAGCCAGTGTAGAGTCTGAACTCAACCCTAAATGCGATAGAGCAATAAGGGCTTGAGAATTGTCTTCTAAATGTTTGTAATTTGGTGCAACATCTGTAAAATCAGAGAAATATATCTTATCAAGGTGTATAGGATTGGTACTAGGTATCCCTGTCTTTTTTTCAACCTCAATAAAACCTATGAAATTTATTATAGTACCATCAATATCAATAGTGTGGTATGGTTTAATTGCTCCAAGCAAAGAACTATCACTATTTATATTAGCGCAAATAGTTGTAAAATTAGCCTCTGATAGACGCTTTTTTAATACATTTTGCCCATAATCAAATTCGTGATTGCCAAGCACAGCAATATCATAACCCACTCTGTTCATAAGATCAATAATAGGTTTTCCTCGCTCAGGAGAGTTATCAACATAAGGATTCCCTGAAAAGTGATCGCCAATATCAACCACTATTACATTCTCCTTTTTGCTCTCCACCATATCTATATATGATGCCAATTTTGGGAAGTTATCTATCTGTGCGTGAATATCATTAGTGGCAATAATAGTAACAGATGTTTTTTTGCTGACTTTACACCCAGCAAAAAATAGCGGTATTGCTACTAATACTAGATAAAATATATTTCTCATGGTGCTATATTATATTTCTCTTAATATCTCTCTCATCTTCTCCTCATAACCTGCTGAGGCGGGCACAAGCGGAAGACGTAAATTATTTTCAATAATATCTTTGACAGCCATTGCACATTTAATACCTGTTGGGTTTCCCTCTTCAAAGATATAATCTTGAAACTCCATGATGCGGTTAAGGGTAGTGCGTGCCGTTGCAAAATCGCCTCTAAGGGCAGCATGTACATAACTAGACACCTCTCTTGGTATAGCATTAGCAGATACAGACATAACACCAACGCCACCCAAAGCAATAACAGGAAGTGTAAGATTATCATCGCCAGATATTACGATAAAATTATCAGGCTTATCTTTTAAAATATATGCTATCTGCTCAATATCGCCCGATGCCTCTTTAATACCTATAATATTTTTTAGGTTACGTGCTATGCGCATCACTGTTTCAACAGATATATTAACACTTGTTCTACTAGGTACATTATATACAATTATCGGAAGAGGAGCATTCTCAGAAATAGCTGCATAGTGTTGGTAAACACCCTCTTGATTTGGCTTGTTGTAGTATGGAGTGACAGATAAAATAGCATCTACCCCAGATAGGTTATAAAACTTCATATCATCAATCACAGTAGCCGTATTGTTACCCCCTATTCCAAAAACAATAGGTTTGCGACCATCGTTTTTCTCAACAATAAAAGAGAGTACTGCTTGACGCTCAGATTTTGATAATGTAGGATTCTCTGCCGTAGTTCCCATTACTAAGAAGTAATCTGTTCCGCCATCTATTTGGTGCTCTATCATGCGCTCAAGAGCCTTATAATCAATATTCTTATTACTATCAAAAGGTGTTACTAATGCTACACCACATCCACTAAATTTATTCATAATCATAATCACTTTTTATTATTAACCTGAGTTTTGGATAAGAAATAGTTTAAGTTATTGATAATAAATAAAATGTAAAATTTACAACAGACTTTTTTTAGTGTGGTTCAGTTTCAGTGCGTTATTGTAAAAGCGAAGCGGAGCGCACTTATTGTGCGTGAGCATCGTATTTTGCAATAAGGTGCTGAAAATGAGCTGTAATAAAGAAAGTATGACTGTTTCTTATCCAAAACTCAGGTTATTATTTTCGTTCAAAAATAGTAATAATTTATATAACAATCTAAAAAAAAAGAATAATTTTAAAATAATAAAAAAGAGTTATTTTATATCTTATTGATAATCAGCGCATAAAAATTATTATTGTAAAATAATATAAAATTTTTGTGACAATTAACTTTTTTTTTATATCTTTGTGCTTTAGAAAAATATTCTAAAAAATGGTTGAACATAAATTAGCACACTTGCTTCTTGAGGATGGCTCTACTTTTTCAGGGCACTCATTTGGAGCAGAAAAATCAGTCTCAGGAGAGTTGGTATTCAGTACCGCTATGACTGGTTATCCAGAAAGCTTAACGGACCCTTCATATAGTGGTCAGGTTTTGGTAATTACATTCCCCCTTGTTGGTAACTACGGCGTGCCTTGTGATGGCAGTGTGGTAGATGGTCTTACTCGTTTTTTTGAGTCAGAGAAGATACATATTAAGGGTTTAGTTGTTTCAGACTACTCCTTTAAGCATAGCCACTGGAATGCTATTAAGAGCCTTGATGCATGGCTTAAAGAGCATGATGTTCCAGGTATCTATGGCGTAGATACTCGTGAATTGACTAAAGAGATTCGTGAGAGGGGTGCTATGCTTTGCAAACTCTATGTTGATGGTCTTGAGCCAGAGGCGGAGTTCCATAACCAAAATAACGAAAATCTTGTTGAAAAGGTATCTACAAAAGAGATAATAGAGTATAATCCTGAGGGAGAGTATAAAGTTGTCTTGGTTGATTATGGTGCTAAATTCAATATCATTCGTTGTTTGGTTAATCGTGGTGCTCATGTGGTTAGAGTGCCTTGGGATTACGACTTTACAACAATGGAGTATGATGGAGTAATGTTATCTAACGGACCTGGCGACCCTGCTAAGTGTGGTATTGCTATTGAGCATATCAAGAAAGCTTATGAGCTGGGAAAACCTATCTTTGGTATCTGTTTAGGAAATCAGCTTATGTCGATAGCGGCAGGAGCCTCAACTTATAAATTAAAGTATGGACATCGTAGTCATAACCAACCAGCATTGATGGTGGGTACTAACCGCGCGTTTATCACATCACAAAATCATGGTTTTGCTGTTAATCACAGTGAGTTACCTAATGATTGGGAACCATACTTCATTAACTTAAATGATGACACTTGTGAGGGTATTATTCACAAGAGTAAACCATATTTCTCAGTGCAGTTCCACCCAGAGGCTACTAGTGGTCCTGTAGATACAGAATTCCTTTTCGATAACTTTATAGAGAATATAAGAAATGCAAAAAATAAATAAAGTAATACTACTAGGTTCAGGTGCATTAAAGATTGGAGAGGCAGGAGAGTTTGACTATTCTGGTTCACAAGCACTTAAAGCACTAAAAGAGGAGGGTATTTATACTGTTCTTATCAATCCAAACATAGCTACTGTTCAAACTTCTGAGGGTATAGCGGATAAGGTATATTTCTTACCTGTAACTCCTGATTTTGTTGAGGATGTTATTGCTAAAGAGCGTCCAGATGGTATATTATTAGCATTTGGAGGGCAAACAGCTCTTAACTGTGGAGTTAGTCTACACAGAAGTGGAGTTCTTGAGAAGTATAATGTTCAGGTGTTAGGTACTCAAGTAGATGCCATCATGAACACTGAGGATAGAGAGCTTTTTGTTCAAAAACTAGACGAGATAGAGGTTAAGACCATTAAAAGTGAGGCTGTAACATCTGTTACTGAGGCTTGCAGAGTGGCTAAAGAGCTAGGCTATCCTATTATTATACGTGCTGCTTATACCTTAGGTGGTTTGGGCTCTGGTTTCTGCGATAGTGAAGAGGAGTTAATACCTCTAGCAGAGAAGGCATTCACATATTCGCCGCAAATCCTTGTTGAGAAATCACTTAAAGGGTGGAAAGAGGTTGAGTATGAGGTTGTGCGTGATAAGTATGATAACTGTATTACTGTTTGTAATATGGAGAACTTCGACCCGCTAGGTATTCACACTGGTGAGAGTATTGTTGTTGCTCCATCTCAAACACTATCTAATGCAGAGTATCATAAGCTACGTCAAATAGCAATTAAGATTATTCGTCATATAGGTATTGTTGGAGAGTGTAATGTTCAGTATGCACTTGACCCATACTCGGAGGATTATAGAGTTATCGAGGTTAATGCTCGTCTCTCTCGTTCGTCAGCCTTAGCATCTAAGGCAACTGGTTATCCACTTGCTTTTGTGGCTGCTAAGCTTGGTTTGGGTTATGGCTTACACGAGCTTAAAAACTCTGTAACTAAAACAACAACAGCTTGTTTCGAACCAGCACTTGACTATATAGTGTGTAAGATACCACGTTGGGATTTAGGTAAATTCAAGGGTGTATCTCGTAAGCTAGGCTCTAGTATGAAATCGGTAGGAGAGGTTATGGCTATTGGTCGTAACTTTGAAGAGGCGATACAGAAGGGTCTTCGTATGATAGGTCAAGGTATGCACGGTTTTGTGGGTAATAAAGAGCTTAAGATAGATGAAGATATTGATGTTGAATTGGCACTTAAAGAGCCAACAGATAAGCGTATTTTCTTCATTGAGAAGGCTTTTGCTAAAGGTTACACGGTAGACGATATACATAAACTAACTCGTATTGATCGTTGGTTCTTGGAGAAACTATACAATATATACTCATTAAGCCTTGAGCTAAAAGAGTTTGATACTATTGAGTCTACTCCTAATAATGTTCTTCGTCGTGCTAAGCAGATGGGTTACTCTGATTTCCAGGTAGCTAGAATGGTATTTAAGAGTGAGGATAGATTAATTGATAATGATATTATAAAGGTAAGAACGCACCGTAAATCGGTTGGTATCTTGCCAGTGGTTAAGCAGATAGATACTCTTGCTGCCGAATATCCTGCACAAACTAACTACCTATACTTAACATATAATGGCACACATCATGATATTGATTTCCAGCATGATGATAAATCTGTTATTGTACTTGGTTCGGGTGCTTATCGTATTGGTAGCTCGGTAGAGTTTGACTGGTGCGGTGTTAGTGCTGCTAAGACAGTTCGTAATATGGGTTATCGTTCTATTACTATTAACTTCAACCCAGAGACTGTATCAACAGATTATGATGAGTGTGATAGATTATATTTCGACGAATTAACACTAGAGAGAGTACTCGATGTAACAGATTTAGAGGCTCCTAAAGGTGTTATTGTATCAACGGGTGGGCAGATACCTAATAACTTAGCTATGAAACTTCATAGACAAAATGTTAATATATTAGGTACTTCGGCTATCAATATTGATAGGGCAGAGGATAGACATAAATTCTCATCTATGCTAGACTCTTTAGGTATTGACCAGCCACGTTGGAAAGAGTTATCATCGGTAAATGATATTATCACATTTACAGAAGAGGTAGGTTTCCCTGTTCTTATTCGTCCATCGTATGTTCTTTCGGGAGCAGCTATGAATGTAGTTAGTAATAAAGAAGAGCTAGAGCACTACTTAAATCTTGCTACTGAGGTATCAAAACAACATCCAGTTGTGGTGTCGCAATTCCTTGAGCGTGCTAAAGAGATTGAGATAGACGCTGTTGCTAAGGATGGAGAGTTGATGGTTTATGCTATTAGTGAGCATGTTGAGTTTGCGGGTGTGCACTCAGGAGATGCAACTATTGTATTCCCAGCACAAAAACTATATACTGAAACAATTCGTAGAATAAAGAAAATATCAAGACAAATTGCTAAAGAGCTTAATATATCAGGTCCTTTCAATATGCAGTTACTTGCTAGAGAGAACGATATTAAGGTTATTGAGTGTAACTTAAGAGCATCTCGTAGTTTCCCATTTGTATCTAAGGTTCTGAAAGTGAATTTTATTGATTATGCAACTAAAGTGATGCTTGGTGTTGAGACTGATGCACCTAATAAATCAGCTTTCGATCTTGATTATGTGGGTGTTAAGGCGTCGCAATTCTCTTTTGCTAGACTTCAGAATGCAGACCCTATCTTAGGTGTTGAGATGTCGTCTACTGGTGAGGTGGGTTGTCTTGGCGAGAGCTATAATGAGGCTATTTTAACAGCAATGCTTTCGGTTGGTTATCGCATCCCTAAGAAAAACATTATGTTATCAACGGGTGATGCTCGCTCTAAAGTTGAGATGTTAAGTGCTGCTAAACTACTTCACACTATGGGTTATAACCTTTTTGCTACTAAAGGTTCTGCTGATTTCTTTGCAGAGAATGATGTGCCAACAACTGTATTAGCATGGCCTGATCAGAGCGATATTACTGATGAGAATGTATTAACATATATCAAAGAGCGTAAGTTAGATTTAATTGTTAATATCCCTAAGGATAGAAATAAGGATACTCTAAATAATGACTATATAATCCGTCGTAACGCTATTGATTTTAATATACCTCTTGTTACTAATGCACGCTTAGCTAGCTCGTTCATAACAGCTTTCTGTACATTACAACGTGAGGATATAGCTATAAAGAGTTGGGGAGAGTATTAATAGAAGGTACTATTTTTGAGAATATATATTATTGGGCTGTCGTAAGGGCAGCCCTTTGTATAATATATATTTTTTTGCTAACTTTGTAAAAATATATTATAGACATGATAATAGATAAACATATACCATTAGTAATAAATATTTCAGACGAGGAGTCTATTAAGTTTGATGTTTTAATTAAAGAGTATAGAACCAAATACATCAGAACATCCGCAGAAGTACTTGATAATATTTTATCGTCAAGCACAGATATATTATCATCTATCAATGATAGTAAATGTGTTAGTGAAGCAATATTTAAATTGAGAGAACTTGTTTGGGAAGAGTATTTAAAAGACGAGGTCAAATTTAATTCTATATTAATGAGAGACCTATATAAATTACTTAAAACACCCCAAGAGATTATTGAGGCTTTAGTCAATGAGAATTTTCTGAAAATAGATAAAAATGAGTTAATAGAGTCAATCAGGTCAGTGTGCGGAGAATATGCAGGGCATATTTTCCCATACATATATAAACTGTCTCTTAGTAACACTCAGTCGAGGCGTTCACGTGCCGGTAAAACTTTTGAGACAATTATATATAAAATATATGAACAATTAGAATATCCTTATGATAGTCAAAATAAAGTTGGGCGAAAAACATTTGATAGTGTAGGTTTGGGAAAAAAAGTTGATAGTATATTACCTAGTATTGAGTGTTTTAAACAGCGTAGGAATAAAACAATTATAGGAACTATGAAAACAACTCTAAGAGAAAGATGGCAAGAGGTAGCAGAAGAGATTGAACGAACTAATATACCTGAGATACACCTATTGACTTGTGATGACTACATATCTGAAAATAAAGCAAATGAAATGGCTAACCATAATATAACGGTAGTAGCATATAAGTGGGTGTCTGATTCTGAAGAGCTTAAAAATAAAAAAAATATTATCAGCTTTGAGGATTATTTATTTGTGGAAATACCAAATATATTGAATTATTGGAATGAATAAACGTATTGAAATAATAGATTTGTTTGCTGGAATAGGAGGAATTAGGCGTGGGTTTGAGAATGTTGCTAATTACTCCATTAAGTGTGTATTTACCAGTGAATGGGATAAATTTGCTCAACAGACATATTGTGCAAATTATCCTAACGAAACTATATATGGTGATATTACAAAAATTGATTGTGAATCTATACCAAAACATGATATTCTTTTAGCTGGTTTTCCTTGTCAACCTTTTTCGCAAGCAGGACTTAAAAAGGGTTTTGCAGATACGAGAGGGACACTTTTTTTTCATATTGAGCAAATTTTAAAAGAAAAACAACCACAAGCCTTTCTTTTAGAGAATGTTAAACAATTACAAAGTCACGATAAAGGCAAAACTCTAGAGACTATAATAAATCATTTGAAATTAATAGGTTATCATAATGTTCAATATAAGGTTCTAAGGGCTAGGGATTTTGGACTTCCACAAAATAGAGAGCGCATATACATCGTAGGCTTTCTAAATAGTGATATTAAATTTAATTTTCCAGAACCAACAAGTATAGAGACACGAGTAGGTGATATATTAGAAAATGATGTTGATAGTAAATATACAATATCAGATAAACTATGGGAAGGTCATCAACGTAGAAAAGCTAACAATAAAGCTAATGGTAAAGGCTTTGGCTTTGGTTTATTTAATGACAATTCAAAATATACAAATACTATTTCAGCAAGATATTATAAAGATGGTAGTGAAATACTAATTGAACAATTTGAACAAAATCCTCGCAAACTTACACCTAGGGAGGCTGCTCGACTTCAGGGATTTCCGGATTCATTTATCATACCAGTTTCAAATAACCAAGCATATAAGCAATTTGGAAACAGTGTTGCGGTAAATGTTATTACAGAGATAGCGAAACAGATGTTAATTCATATTGTATAATCTTTATACCTCAATAAATTTATGGGAGTAGTAGATGATAGAATAGCAGCTCTTAAAGAGAGTGTGGCACTATTGCCTAACGAGCCAGGTGTTTATCGTTTTTATAATAGTGAAGGTGTTGTGATATATGTAGGTAAGGCAAAAAACCTACGTAAACGTGTATCGCAATATTTTCTGAAACGAGGGCTAATGGAGCGTAAGACAATGGCTCTTGTGCGTAATATTCACTCTATTCAACATATTGTTGTTCATTCAGAGAGTGACGCCCTCCTTCTTGAAAATAATCTTATCAAGAGCCTGCAACCAAAATATAATATACTCTTAAAAGATGATAAGACATATCCATGGATAGTTGTAAAAAACGAACCCTATCCACGTATTATGGCCACTAGGTCGCTTATAAAAGATGGTTCAAAATATTACGGTCCCTACACAAGTGTTACCATGCAGCGTAGTGTGATAAAGTTAATTCGTAAATTATATCAGTTGCGTAGTTGTAAGTTGCCTCTTAATGAAAAGGGTATAGAGGCTGGTAAGTTTCAGAACTGTTTAGAGTATCATATCGGTAATTGCCAAGCACCTTGTGAGGGGTTGATAAGTCATGATGACTATACTGCTAAGGTTAAGATGGCTGAAGAGATACTAAAAGGAGAGCTCTCAGATGCTAAGAAATATCTTAAAGAGGAGATGTTACGCAGTGCTTCAGAACTTAAGTTTGAAGAGGCGCATCAGTTTAAGACACGTCTTGAGATGCTGGATAATTACAGTAGTAAATCTGTTATCGTATCACCTCAATATAGTAATATGGATATTTTTTCTATTATCCACGAAGAGAGTAGTGTGTTTTGTAACTATATTCATATTCAACATGGTAGTGTTGTAAACTCATACAGTGTAGAACTGAAATTAAGAGTTGAAGAGGAGTTAAGTGACGTACTAACCTATGCCATAACAGAGATAATGGAGCGATTAGGACGTAAATTAGCTAATGAGGTGGTTGTTCCACTGCTTCCAGATAGAGAGTATTTTCCTAATTCGCACTTTACGGTTCCTAAGCGTGGAGATAAGCTAAAGCTGCTAGAGTTGTCTGAACGTAATGCTAAGTTTTATCGTATGGAGCGTGTTAAGCAGAGCGAACTGCATAATCCAGAGCTTAAAACTACTAGGCTTATGGAGCTTATGCGTAGAGAGTTGGAAATGGATGTAGCACCGCAACATATAGAGTGTTTTGATAACTCTAATATACAGGGAGAGTATGCTGTATCGTCGTGCGTTGTGTTCCGTGATGGCAAACCAGCAAAGAGAGAGTATCGCCATTTTAATATAAAAACAGTTGTGGGGATAGATGATTTTGCCTCAATGCGTGAGACAGTTTTTAGGCGTTATATGCGCATGATAGAGGAGGATAAACCACTTCCGCAGCTTATTGTTATTGATGGGGGTAAGGGGCAGCTGTCATCGGCATACGATACACTCAAAGAGCTTGGTATAGAGAATGATATAACTATTGTGGGATTAGCAAAGCGTATGGAAGAGCTATTTTTCCCGAACACCTCTGAGCCTCTTATATTGGATAAGCAGAGCGAAACATTAAGGGTGTTAATGCACATCAGAAACGAGGCGCACCGTTTTGGAATAAATTTTCATAGACAAAAACGCTCTAAAGGAGCCATTCACAGTGAGTTAGAGAATATACCAGGGATTGGAAAAGAGACAATAAAAAAACTTTTTTTGCATTTTAAGAGTGTAAATAAAATAAAAATTGCTACCTTTGAGAAACTTTCTGAAGTTGTTGGAAAGAAAAGGGCAAATGATATAATTAACTATTTTAAAAGTGATGAGTAAAGAGATACTTTTTGCATCGGGTAATAGTCATAAAATAAGTGAGATAGCATCAAAATTAGGTGATGGATATAGCGTTAAGGGGCTTAAAGATGTTGGTATTACTGAGGATATACCTGAGACGGCTGATACATTAGAGGGTAACGCCTCTATTAAGTCGCACTATCTATTTGAAAAATTGGGGTGCGATTGTTTCTCTGATGATACAGGGTTAGAGGTTGAGGCTTTGAATGGAGAGCCTGGTGTGCGCTCGGCTCGATATGCTGGAGAGGATAAATCATCGGAAGATAATATTGAACTACTATTAAATAAATTAATTGGTGTAGAGAATCGAGGAGCAAGATTCAGAACTGTTATTTCACTTATCATAGATGGCAAAGAGACTATTTTTGAGGGTGTGGTTAATGGTGTTATAATTGAAGATAGACGTGGTGGAGATGGTTTCGGTTACGATCCTATTTTTGTTCCAGATGGTTATACTAAAACATTTGCGGAGATGACTCTTGAAGAGAAAAATAGCATATCACACAGAGCGAAAGCTACTGAAAAACTTATTAATTATCTAAATACTATTTAATTATGAAACATATTGTGTTCTATTTATTTTTATTTGCCACTATATTTTCAAGTTGCTCAATGAGAACTACAATAGTTAAAGACTCTTTAAACGAGTCTACTGAAGAGTACTCAATTAAGACTAATGAGAGTTTTATAGATAGCCCAAGTGCCTCTAATTACATGATGATTGAGGCCTTTAATGATAGAATGGGAGTGATAGTTGATAGTCTTATATTTACAACTAAGAGTAATGCAACAGAATTTTTTGCTAGATTAGAGGGAGAGCGCCCTATATGGAAATATGAGCTCAAAACTAAAGATACAATTTATATGGCTAAATCTGGTTTGATAAGTGGTCGTATAGAGTCGTATGTTTTTACTGGTGGCTCACATGGTGTTACAAAATTCTATGCTGTTAATTTTATTCCAGAAGAGGGACGTTTCATATCACGATATGATATTTTAGACTACTCAAAAAGTGATAAGATAGATGCAATAATAAAAAAATATTTCGATAAAAAGAGTTTTACAGTTACTCCTACGCTTGATTTGGCAACTATTGTAAATGTGTCTAATAATGCGGTAATTTTTACCTATGAGCACTATGTGTTGGGTAGTTATTCAAGTGGAGTGGCAACTATCGAAGTGCCAAAAAAAGCAATACAACAATACTTAAAAATTAAATAAAAATGGAAAAAGGACCTATTTCACAATTTATTAAGCATAACTATCGCCATTTTAATGCGGCGGCGTTAGTTGATGCAGCAGAGGGTTATGAGAAACACCTTGCAACAGGAGGTAAAATGATGATTACTCTTGGTGGTGCTATGAGTACAGCTGAGCTTGGTATATCACTAGCTGAGATGATACGTCAAGATAAGGTGCATATCATATCATGTACAGGTGCTAACCTAGAAGAGGATATTATGAACCTAGTAGCGCATTCGCACTATAAGCGTGTGCCTAACTATCGTGATTTAACTCCAGAGCAAGAGCGTGAACTTCTTGATAACCACCTTAATAGGGTAACAGATACTTGTATTCCGGAAGAGGAGGCTTTTCGTCGCTTACAGGGACATATACATGATATATGGCGTAAGGCAGAGGATGCAGGAGAGAGATATTTTCCGCATGAGTATATGTATCAGATGTTGTTAAGCGGTGTGCTAGAGCAATATTATGAGATAGACCCTAAAGATAGCTGGATGTTAGCTGCTGCTGAGAAGAATATACCTATTGTGGTTCCAGGTTGGGAGGATAGCACTATGGGTAATATCTTCACTTCGTATGTTATCAAGGGCGAGATGAAGGCCTCTACAATGAAGAGTGGTATTGAGTATATGATTGCACTAACTGAGTGGTATCGTGCTAACTCAGAGAAGGGTGTTGGTTTCTTCCAGATTGGTGGAGGTATATCGGGTGATTTCCCTATATGTGTTGTGCCTATGATGTATCAAGATCTTGAGTGGGAAGATGTTCCTTTCTGGGCATATTTCTGTCAAATATCAGACTCTACAACATCTTATGGTTCTTATTCAGGAGCTGTTCCTAATGAGAAAATAACATGGGGTAAATTAGATATAGATACTCCTAAATTTATTGTGGAGTCAGATGCGACTATTGTAGCACCACTAATTTTTGCCTATATACTAGGTCAGTAATGATATAAAAAATGAGGCTTATGCCTCATTTTTTATATATAGATATAGTAGTGTCCGGCGCACCTGAGGATTGAATTTATGCACGTCATATCTACCCTA
>CAYJCU010000051.1:0-14280 GCA_964368765.1 uncultured Rikenellaceae bacterium | reverse complement strand
AGTACATGGGTACTTTATATGGTGGGTTTTAGGGTAGATATGACGTGCATAAATTTAATCCTCAGGTTCGCCGGACACTACTAATTTTTAAATTATCGAAATCCTCAACAATATAAGCACATCGCAAAACAAATAATATTCACAACCCATCTTATATGGTGGGTTTTAGGGTAGATATGACGTGTATAAATTCAATCCTCAGGTTCGCCGGACACTACTAATAAAAATTAAAGGAATCTCCTCAGATGTCGAGTGAATGGCTCAAAATTGGTAAATAATTTGGAATAGAAAAAATGTTTGTGTAACTTTGTAGCGAAAATAACGAAAAATATATGATAACTGTTTCAAATTTAGAGGTTCAGTTTGGGAAGAGAGTACTTTTCAAAGATGTAAACCTTAAATTCACACCAGGCAACTGTTACGGCGTAATTGGCGCAAATGGAGCTGGTAAATCTACCTTTCTAAAGGTGTTAAGTGGCGCAATTGATCCTTCTCGTGGCGATGTATCTTACGGTCCGGGAGAGCGTCTGTCGGTATTAAAGCAAGATCACTTTGAGTTTGATGAATATACGGTATTGGATACCGTTATGATGGGTCATACAGTTATGTGGGATATAATGCAACAGAAAAATGCTCTTTATTGTAAAGAGGATTTTACTGAAGAGGATGGTCTTAAGGCAGCAGAGCTAGAAGAGAGATTTGCTGAGCTAGAGGGGTGGAATGCAGAGAGCGATGCAGCTATGCTACTTAGTGGCTTAGGTGTTAAAGAGGCTCTGCACTACGAGAAAATGGCTAACCTTAATGCCAAAGAGAAGGTGCGTGTGTTATTAGCACAAGCTCTGTTTGGTAAGCCAGATAACCTGCTATTAGATGAGCCTACTAATGACCTTGACCTTAAAACTATTATGTGGTTAGAGAACTATCTTGCTAACTATGAGAATACAGTATTAGTTGTGTCGCACGACCGTCACTTCCTTGACTCGGTATCTACTCACACGGTTGATATTGATTATAGTGATATTAATATGTTCTCAGGTAACTATAGTTTCTGGTATGAGTCTAGCCAATTAGCGGCTCGCCAGCGTGCACAACAAAATAAGAAGGCTGAAGAGAAGAAGAAAGAGCTTATGGAGTTCATCGCTAGGTTTAAGGCTAATGTGGCTAAGAGTAAGCAGACAACTTCTCGTCAGAAGATGATAGAACGTCTTAATATAGAAGAGATTAAACCATCTATGCGTAAATACCCTGGTATTATTTTTCAGATGGAGCGTGAGCCAGGAACTAAGATATTATCGGTTGCTAATCTATCTAAGAGTGTTGAGGGCGAGGTTCTGTTTAATGATGTGTCGTTCACTCTTGAGCGTGGCGATAAGGTTGCAATAATATCTCGTGAGCCACGTGCTGTGACAGCTTTATTGGATATGATTGCTGAGGGTAACGATATTAACGAGGGTGGAATTATTGAGTGGGGTACAACTATTACACCATCATACCTACCATTTAACAACACAAACTTTTTTAATAATAGCCTTACTATCTCTGATTGGTTAATGCAGTATTCTCCAGATACAACAGAGGTGTTTATACGTGGTTATCTTGGTAAGATGTTGTTTAGTGGCGAAGAGATAAGTAAACGTGTTGAGGTGCTTTCAGGAGGCGAAAAAATGCGCTGTATGATAGCTAAGATGATGATTCAAAACCCTAACATGTTAGTACTTGACTCTCCAACTAACCACCTTGATCTTGAGTCTATTCAGGCGTTTAATAACAGTTTGATAAACTATAAAGGTATTGTCTTAATGACATCACACGACCATGAGTTTATTAATACGGTTGCTAATCGTATAATAGAGATAACACCTAATGGTATTATTGATAAATATATGAATTTTGACGAGTATATTTACGATGAAAAGGTTATTGCACGTTTAGAAGAGCTATATACAAAATAGATATTTTAATTAAAGTACATGACTATGAAAAGATTATTTAAGCTATTAATCGCCCTAATGGGTGTAGTGGCACTTCAATCAATGATGAGTGCTCCTCAACAAAAATTTGTTCTTAAAGAGTTAAAATATTCCACTGATGCACTAGAGCCAGTGATAAGTAAGGAGGCAGTTGAGTTACATTGGGGAAAGCATCTTCGTGGTTATGTTAATAATTTAAATAAACTTGTTGTGGGTAGTGAGTTTGAAAATGCTGACTTGATAACTATTTGCAAAGAGTCTAAAAAGGGTAGTGCTATCTACAATAATGCGGGGCAGATTTATAATCATAACTCCTATTTTGAGGCTCTTACCCCATCGCCTAAAGTTAAGGCACCTAGGGGTAAACTACTTAAAGATATAAATGCAAAGTTTGGCTCTGTTGATAATTTTAAGAAAGAGTTTGTGAAGAGCGGAACATCGCTTTTTGGTTCAGGATGGGTTTGGCTATCTGTAAATAAAAATGGCGAACTTGTTATCACTAAAGAGTATAATGCTGATACACCACTAACTAAAGAGCTTAAACCGCTACTATGCTTTGATGTGTGGGAACATGCATATTATGTAGATTATCATAATCGTAGAGCTGAGCACCTTTCAAAAATGTGGGATATTATTGATTGGACAGTAGTAGAAGATAGATATAAAAAATAATTTTAATAATATTAGCCACTCTAAATCAGGGTGGCTAATTTATATTATTAGTGTCCGGAGAATCTGATGATTGAATTTATGCACGTCATATCTACCCTAAAACACACCATATAAAGTACCCATGTACTCCGCAGGTGTGTTTTAGGGCACCATTAACGCACCTAAATCCAATTTTGGGTAAACTGGTACTTCTAGAGGTAAAAAAAATCAAAATTTCAGTTTTGTAAGCCCCTGTAATTTTAATCACAATTAATTTGTTGTAGGATAGGTAGTTAATAAGTTTTTTGATTTTTTTACCGGACAACAATAAATTTATATAGGTATATTTATGCAAGTAGAGAGAGTAAGAATTTTTAGTAGTGATGATAAGTTATTCCCTTTCTTTTGGGAGTTATATTCAGCTTCATTCCCTGAAGAGGAGATTAGACCTTTAGATTATCAAATAGAGACCTTAGAAAAAGATATTTATCATCTTGAAATTATTGAGGATAATGGTGAGCCTATAGGCTTTTTAGCTTGGTGGGATTTGGATGATAATATATATATAGAGCACTTTGCAACCTCACCAGTAGTGAGGGGTAAAGGTTATGGAGAGAGGGTGCTAAGGGGGTTTATTGAAGAGAGTAGTAAAACTATTTTATTAGAGGTTGAGCATCCTGATAGCGATATTAATATCAGACGTATATCTTTTTATATGCGTATTGGTTTATGTTTAAACGAATTAGATTATGCACACCCATCTTATCATAACCCTAATGATGACTATATCTCTCTATTGATAATGAGCTACCCCCAATTGGTAGATAGCTCATATTTACAATATTTTAAAGAAAAATTTTTCCCGATAATACATTTCTGGAATTTCTAGTGCGCATCAAGCCAATTAGATGCTACGCCACACTCGGCAGTTAATGGAATAGATAGACTAACTGCCCCCTCCATCTCACTAACAACAATAGCTCTTACCTGCTCAGCCTCGCTATCTTTTACCTCAATAACTATCTCATCATGCACCTGCATAATAAGTTTACTCTCTAGTTTTTCACTAGTTAGCTTGTTATATATCCCGCTCATGGCTATCTTCATTATATCAGCTGCACTACCTTGAATAGGGGCATTAATAGCGTTACGCTCTGCATAACCAACCACAATACGATTATTTGAGTTTATGTCGTTTAAAAAACGACGTCTGCCATATATTGTCTCTGCGTAACCATTCTGGCGTGCCTTATCAACAGATAAATCCATATACTCTTTAACCTTGGGGTAACTCTCAAAATAGCCATCTATTAAGCTCTTTGCCTCACTACGTGTGATACCTAAATTTTCAGATAGACCAAAGGCCGATATACCATATATGATACCAAAATTGGCACTCTTAGCCTGCCTACGCATGTCAGATGTAACCTCTTCAGGTGTCACTCCAAAAACTCTCGATGCAGTGGCAGTGTGTATATCCATACCATTACGGAAAGCCTCTATCATAGCCTCGTCACCGCTTAGGTGTGCCATTATTCTTAACTCTACCTGACTATAATCGGCTGATAATATAGAGTAACCTTCACGTGCAATAAATGATGCTCGTATCTCTCTACCTCTATCATCACGTATCGGTATATTTTGCAGATTAGGATTGGTTGAACTTAACCTCCCCGTTGTTGTAACTGCTTGGTTATAACTGGTATGAATACGCTCTGTTTTAGCGTTAATCAGTTTCGGAAGAGCAGATACATAGGTAGAGAGCAATTTTTTAAGCCCTCTATACTCTAATATCATATCAATGATAGGGTGGTTACCCCTTAATGAGGTAAGATACTCCTCATCTGTCTTATACTGTTTTGTCTTTGTTGTCTTAGCCTTAGATGTTATCTTAAGTTTGTCAAAAAGTAACTCCCCTAACTGTTTGGCTGAGTTGATATTAATTGTCTTATCATCTGCAAACTCCATTATCTGACTCTCAACAGTTGCTATCTCCTCTTCTAATTTATGAGCATAGCTATTAAGGCGTTCATTATCTATCTTAACACCCTCAAATTCCATAGCTGCTAACACCTTGATAAGAGGCTCTTCAACAACCTGATACAGCTCTAGTTGTTTCTCACTCACCAGTATTGGGTGTAGAACCTTATAAAGACGGTATGTTATATCAGCATCTTCAGCGGCATACTCTGCAACTCGTTTTAAATCAATATCTTTCATTGATAACTGCTTAGCCCCCTTACCTATCAGGTCGCTGATTGGTATAGGTCTATATTTTAGGTATTTCTCTGAAAGATAATCCATACCATGACGTTCATCACTATTGATTAGATAGTGCATAATCATGGTGTCCCAAAGATAGCCATTAACCTCTATACCAGCACTTTTTAGAACTAAAATATCAAATTTTATATTTTGCCCTATCTTAGCTATCTTATCATTCTCAAAAAATGATTTTAGAGCATTAACGCACCTCTCGCTATATGGTACATAGTATGCTTTGCCTGCCTGCCACGAGAAAGAGAGACCTACAAGCTCCCCCCCTATTGGGTCGAGTGATGATGTCTCGGTATCAAAACAGACCTCTTTCTGCATGAGCAATAAATCAACAAAAGCATCTATCTCACTATCTGTAATGATACTATAAATATGGTTAGTGTTTGTAATATCACTTAAATCACTATCCGTAGAGGCTGCATCAAAAAGTGTCATCGGCTGTGGAGACTCTTTTTTGGGAGCTGCAAACATACCACCTAACTCCTCCTCCTCGGTTTTAGTAACTCTGTTATTGCCATTAGTATAGCCACTCTTTGGGGCGTTATTGATATGATTATCTCCAACACCTATATCATGGATAAACGAGTGAAAATCTAATTCTCTATAAATCTCTATCAGTTTATCATAATCAGGAGCATCAAATACCAGTTTATCAGGCTCATACGGAATAGGTACGTTAATATCTATTGTAACAAGCTGTTTAGCAAGTTTTAACCTTTCAGCGTTAGCCTCTACATTTTCACGTTGCTTGCCTTTTAGTTTTGATGTATCTGCAAGAATATCCTCAACAGTACCTATCTGAGATACCAATTTAATAGCACTCTTCTCGCCTATGCCTGGTACACCAGGAACATTATCCGACGCATCGCCCCATAGTGCTAATATATCAATAACCTTTACGGGGTGATCTATAGAGTATTTTGTCTCTATCTCTTTACGTCCAACAATATCTATTCCATGCCCACTCTTTTTAGGTTTGTAGATATATATACAATCGTCTACTAATTGCCCATAATCTTTATCAGGGGTAACCATATAAACGGTAAAATCGTTGCACGCTGCATGCTTTGCTATTGTGCCTATCACATCATCTGCCTCATAGCCCGCCACTTCAAGTATTGGGATATGCATTGCTTGAAGAATACGTTTGATATATGGTACCGACGCAACAATATCCTCAGGTGTAGCACTGCGATTTGCTTTATACTCAGGATATAGTTTATTACGAAAGTTACCCCCTTTAGGGTCAAAAGCCACACCTAAGTGGTGTGGTTTCTCATCACGTATTATCTCAAGGATAAATTTAGTGAATCCATATATTGCAGAAGTATTAAGCCCTTCATTATTACGCATAGGGCGACCAATAAAGGCGTAATAGTATCTAAATATCAACGCATAGGCATCGATAAGGAATAGTTTTTCCATAGAAATATTGTCGAAAAATTACAAGTTGTCCTCGGCGTACCACTCAGCATACGACGTGGCAGTCTCATGTAAACGTATATGATGAAGCGATATACCATCTGGTAGATTGCTAATAATAATGTCAGCAAAAAGAATAATCATATTCTCGCATGTGGGTTGGAAATCTACCACCTCTACCTTGTCATATTCGTCTGCTATTGAGGAGTATAAATCCTCTAACCCCTCCACCTCAGGCAGTAATAAAGCGTGATCATATCTCTCAACAATAAGAGGGATTACGATACGCTTAAGAACCGAAAAATCCATTACCATACCCAACTTAGGATCGCTATTATCTGATGAGGGCGAACCTATTACCGTTACATATAGTTTATATGAGTGTCCATGAATATGACGACACGCCCCGTCGTAGTTATGCAGGGCGTGTGCCATTTCAAAATTAAACTCTTTTGTTAATCTAATCTTATTCATTATAGATTTTTTAATAAACGCTTCATTGATACCTCACTCTCAATTATTGAAGGTAGATCGCTTATAGCAACACGCTTTTGCTCCATAGTATCTCTAAAACGGATAGTAACCATCTTATCTTCTAGTGATTGGTGGTCTACTGTAACACAAAGTGGAGTACCAATAGCATCTTGGCGACGGTATCGCTTACCTATACTATCTTTCTCGTCGTATTGGTAGCTATAATCAAAACGAACCATATCAACAATCTCTTGAGCCAATTCAGGAAGACCATCTTTCTTAACTAGCGGAAGAACAGCCACTTTGATAGGGGCTAGTGGAGCAGGGAATTTAAGAACAACACGCTCGTCTGTACCTACTTTCTCCTCTTGATATGATGCCGAAAGAATCTGAAGAACCATACGGTCTACACCTATTGATGTTTCAACCACATACGGCACATAATTCTCTCCACGCTCTGGATCAAAATATTGTAATTTCTTACCCGAAAACTCTTGATGACGAGATAAATCGAAATCAGTACGAGAGTGAATACCCTCAACCTCTTTAAATCCGAATGGGAAATTAAACTCTATATCAGCGGCAGCATTAGCGTAGTGCGCTAGTTTAGTATGGTCGTGGAAACGGTATTGCGAATCGCCAAAACCAAGAGAACGATGCCAACGCATACGAAACTCTTTCCAATGCTCATACCATTTCATCTCCTCACCTGGAGCAACAAAAAACTGCATCTCCATCTGCTCAAATTCACGCATGCGGAAGATAAACTGACGTGCAACTATCTCATTACGGAATGCCTTACCTATTTGTGCAATACCAAAAGGTATCTTCATACGTCCACTTTTCTGAACATTTAAGAAGTTTACGAAAATACCCTGTGCTGTCTCAGGACGAAGATATATTGTATTAGCTCCATCAGCTGTTGAACCCATCTTTGTGTCAAACATAAGGTTAAACTGACGTACATCTGTCCAGTTACGTGTTCCAGATATAGGACAAACTATTTCACACTCTTCAATAAGCTCTTTCACCTTATCTAATTCGCTATTAGTAAGATACTCAGCCATGCGGTTCTCTACATCTCTCTGCCTAGCACGTATATCAGCCACACGTGGAGACTCTGCGATAAATTTTTCTCTATCAAAACTCTCACCGAAACGCTTAATAGCTTTCTTAACCTCTTTCTCTATTTTGTCGTTTTGTTTCTCTACCCACTCTTCAATAAGAACATCGGCACGATAACGCTTCTTAGAGTCTTTATTATCAATAAGAGGATCATTAAAAGCACCTACGTGACCCGACGCCTCCCAAATGCGAGGGTGCATAAATATTGCTGAATCTAAACCAACAATATTGTCATTAAGACGCACCATTGCATCCCACCAATATTTTTTTATATTATTTTTTAACTCAACTCCAAGTTGTCCGTAGTCATAAACCGCCCCTAATCCATCATATATATCACTTGATGGAAAGATAATACCATACTCTTTGCTATGTGCAATTAATTTCTTGAAAAGTTCCTCTTGTGTCATAATCTTATCTATATTTTATTGTATATACCAAATTTTATAGTGCAAATATACGCTAAATTTTCTTAATATATTCGATTGAGATGGTAAATTGTAAAAAAAAGAGCAAAAAAGTTCCTAGATACGTAAAATTTTTTTATCTTTGTCCGGTTAATAAGGAAAGATAATTATTGAGAAACAAAATATGGCAAATATTATGAAAGGTGTTCTGAAACTTTTTTTCGGAACAAAGAGTGAGAAGGATAGAAAAGAGATAGAGCCCTATGTTAAGAAAATACAGGGTATATACCCATCTATTGAGGTTCTAACAAATGACGAATTACGTGCACGAACAGAGGCACTTAAAGTTAAATTACGTGAGGTGGTAGCTGCTGATGAGGCTCTTGTTGAGAAGAATAAAGCGATTATTGAGCTACCTGATACGGATATTGAAACAAAAGCAAGACTCTCTACTGAGATAGATAAAACTATTAAAAATATAGATGCGAAACTTGAGGAGGTTCTCCTTGAGATACTACCAGAGGTTTTTGCAATTGTAAAAGATACTGGTCGCCGCTTTAAAGAGAGTAGTGTTGTTGAGGTAACAGCATCTACTTTTGATAGAGATCTTGCTGCCACTAAAGAGTATGTTAATATTGAGGGCGATAAAGCTCTGTTTAACAATAACTGGTTAGCAGGTGGTAATACCATTACTTGGGATATGGTTCACTATGACTCACAGCTCTTTGGTGGTGTGGTACTACACACTGGTAAGATTGCCGAGATGGCTACTGGAGAGGGTAAGACACTTGTTGCAACTCTTCCTGTATTCCTTAATGCCCTAACAGGCAAGGGGGTACACGTAGTAACTGTTAATGATTATCTTGCTCGTCGTGACTCTGAGTGGATGGGGCCTATTTTTGAGTTCCATGGGCTTAGTGTTGATTGTATAGATAGACACTCACCTAATAGTACAAGCCGTAGAAATGCCTATTTAGCTGATATTACTTATGGTACAAATAATGAGTTTGGTTTTGATTATCTTCGTGATAATATGGCCAACTCTCCTGAAGAGCTTGTGCAACGTAAGCACCACTACGCCATTGTAGATGAGGTAGACTCAGTGTTAATTGACGATGCTCGTACTCCTCTTATTATTAGTGGTCCTGTACCAAGAGGCGAGGATCAGATGTTCGAAGAGTATAACCCACATATCAACCGTCTATATACTCTACAAAAGAGTATGGTGACTCAAATTCTTGCGCAGGCTAAGAAGTTGATTGCTGAAGGAAAGACAGAAGAGGGTGGTATCTTGCTATTCCGTGCTCATAAAGGTTTACCAAAATATGGTCCACTTATTAAGTTCTTAAGTGAGCAGGGAATGAAGACCCTTATGCAGAAGACAGAGAACATATATATTGCTGAGAAAAATAAGCGTTTACATGAGATTATAGACGAATTATACTTCGTTATTGATGAGAGAATGCACTCTACGGAGCTTACTGATAAGGGTATTGATGCAATATCTTCATCGTTCTCTGATAGTAAGTTTTTCGTTCTTCCAGAGTTATCAACAACTCTTAATGCTATTGATACAGATAGTATCTCAGATGAAGAGAAAGATATTAAGCGTTCTCAGGTTTATTCAGAGTACTCAATCAAAACAGAGCGTATTCACACTGTTAATCAACTTCTTAAAGCTTATGCTATGTTTGAGAAAGATGTTGAGTATGTTGTGATGGAGAATAAAGTTAAGATTGTAGATGAGCAGACAGGTCGTATTATGGAGGGTCGTCGTTATTCTGATGGTCTTCATCAAGCGATAGAGGCAAAAGAGAATGTGCATATAGAGGCAGCTACTCAGACATTTGCAACAATCACGCTTCAGAACTATTTCCGCATGTACCACAAGCTATCTGGTATGACAGGTACGGCAGAGACAGAGGTGAGCGAGTTCTGGAACATCTATAAATTAGATGTAATTGTTATACCAACCAATCGCCCTATATTACGTAAAGATAATAACGATTTAGTATATAGAACAAAACGTGCAAAATATGCTGCCGTTATTGAAGAGATTAATAAACTTGTCAATGAGGGTAGACCAGTACTTGTTGGTACTACTTCGGTTGAGGTGTCAGAACTTTTAAGTAAGATGTTAAAAATGCGAGGTATTCAGCATAATGTTCTGAATGCTAAGCAGCACCAGCGTGAGGCGCAGATTGTATTAGAGGCGGGTCGTAAAGGGCAGGTTACTATTGCTACCAATATGGCGGGTCGTGGTACCGACATCAAACTTACACCAGAGGTTAAAGAGGCTGGAGGACTTGCTATTATAGGTACAGAGCGTCATGAGTCTCGCCGTGTAGACCGTCAGTTAAGAGGACGTAGTGGTCGTCAAGGAGACCCAGGTTCATCACAATTCTTCGTATCGTTAGAGGATAATCTTATGCGTCTATTTGGTGCTGAGCGTATGACACGTATGCTTGACCGTGTAGGTGGTATGAAAGAGGATGATGTTATTCAGGCAGGCATGATGAACTCATCTATTGAGCGTGCTCAGAAGAAGGTTGAAGAGAATCACTTCGGTACTCGTAAGCACCTACTAGAGTATGATGATGTTATGAACTCACAACGTGAGGTTATCTATACACGTCGCCGTAATGCACTTTATGGAGAGCGTCTTGAGGTTGATATTAACAATATGATAAACGATTTTGTTACTATCTTTGTTCAAAATAATGAGGGTATCTCTCTTGAAGAGTTCAATATTGAGCTTATTCGTGAGGTTGCTATGGATAGCGGAATAACTGATGAAAAAGAGTATGAGTCATTCAATGAGAAGAGACTAGCAGAGGCTCTTTCTAAGCGTTTATATGAGTCTTACAAGAAAAAAGAGCACTCAATAGCATCTATGGTATATCCTGTTATTAAGAGGATTTATGAAGAACATCAAGATGATAATGGTACTATTGGTATTCCATTCACATGTGGTGATAAGGGGTATCGCATACCAGTGAATATCAAGAAAGCGTATGATACAGAGGGCTATGAGGTGTTCCGCACATTTGTTAAATTGATGGTATTAATAACTGTTGATGATAATTGGAAAGAGCACTTACGTGAGATGGATGATTTACGTCAATCGGTACAAAATGCCTCTTATGAGCAGAAAGATCCGCTATTGATTTACAAATTAGAGTCGTTTAAGCTATTTAGCACTATGCTTACAAAGGTAACAGAAGAGGTTTTATCTGTTATAATGAAGGCCTATATCCCTATATCATCTGAGGGTGCACCTAAAGAGGAGGTTAAAGAGCAAAAGAGAAGTGAGGTAGATGTTGCCAAGCTGCAAACAAGCCGTTCTGAGGTGGCAGCCAATGCAACTGAACGACCAAAACAACAACCAGTTGTAGCAGAAAAGAAAGTGGGACGTAATGAGCCTTGCCCATGTGGTAGTGGTAAAAAATACAAACACTGTCATGGTGTAAATCAATAAATGAAACATTAAATTCACTATTTATTATCAAAAAATGGTAATAAATAGTGAATTTATTTTGTTTATAATAGTAATAACTATTAACTTTGTGCGTTGTTACTAGTATAAAGCAATACTATAACAATAGTATTGCATATTTGTAATATCGTGTTAGAAATTTTAATTAAAAACTTTAAATATTTAGAACTTATGAAGATTAGCAAGATTTTATTATCTCTAGTTGCTTTATTTAGTGTTGCATCAAGTTATGCACAGACCAGAGATGAGATTGCCATCAAAATGAATGAGGCTGGTGAATTGATGAACAAAAAAGATTATGTTGGGGCTATAACTATCTTTGAGGAGAGTCTTAAAATGGCTCAAACAACAGATGAAATAGAGGCTATGGAAGAACTTGAGCCATTAGCTAATAGAAATTTAGGTTTAGCTTACCGTAGTCTAGGTATGGTGTCGGCACATAGCAAGAAGTATGATGTTGCTTTAAATGATTTCAAAAAGGCTCTAACATATTTAAAAGCTGCTAGTGATATTGTTATGCAACGTAATGTTGAGGCTCTTATATCTAAATGTTATACACAGCTAGTGGGTACTCAGGCTAATGCTAAGCAGTTTACTGAGGCTATTGGTGTATGTAATGAGGGTCTGAAGACAAATCCTAACGACACTAAGCTAATGATTCTTTTAGCTCAATGTTATGAGAAATCAGGTAAGGATGCAGAGTCGATAGCAACTTATGAAAAAGTTATGGATATTGCTAAAAGAATACCACGTCTTAGATCAGACGGAGATAAGGCGTTAGATTTACTTATCAATGGACAATTAGTGCAAGCTGTTAAATTATCAGAGAAGGGTCAGTACACAAATGCGTTATCTAAGATTACAGTAGCTCAGAAGTATGAGGCTAACTCACCACAGACAGCAAAAATTAAATTAAATATCTACTCTAAGGCTAAAAACTATAATGCTATCGTTAAAGAGGGACCAGCTATATTGGCTCTTCAGACAGATGCTGTTGGTAAGTCAGAGGTTAGTTTTATGATTGGTGCTGCGTATGTTGCACTTAACAAGCCAGCTGAGGCTATTAAATACTACAAGCAGGTTACAACGGGTACTAATATGCATACTGCTAAGACTCAAATTACACAGCTTGAGGCAAATATTAAGGCTACTGAAGGCAAATAATTTAGTACGCTTGATATAAAACATAAATTAGGCCGATTCGCAAAATCAAGTTTTGCGAATCGGCCTAATTTTATTTAACCGATTAATTTTGATTATCTTTTACCATAATAAATCGAAAATCGTGGCTAGATTCCATTTTTATTGATAATGTAAGAGAATCAGTTGAAAGAGCTAAAATAGTGCAAGTGGCATAGGTGTATTCGTGCTCTTTAGTTATTGTAATAGTGTTCCCTACATGTGTGTATGTGCCACCTCCATTACCCAAATAACCACTACCATTAAATATATTATCATCTAAGAATTGGTATGTAAAGAAAAAATCGTCGAGTGGTGGCTTTGTTACATCCACCCAAATATCATTATTATCTATATCAAACATTACTGCTCTCCATATCCCAATAATTGTTGGCTCTTCGTTTATCTTTTCAATCTCTATATTGTTATCCATGCAACGATGAAATGTTGGCATCATTGTAAATAGTACAAGGGCAGTTAATAATCCCCTTTTTGTTTTGTTAAATTTCTTGAAACTCATATCTTTATCATAATAATGATGAGTTACAAAGGTATATGTTTTTAATTGAATATACAACTTATTTTTGAAATCATATAAAATATTACTAACTTTGCATCAAGATAATATGAATAATTTTAAAGATATAGAGGAGCTTTTTGTGTTACATTATCCTGCGCTAGTTATCTATGCTAATAAAATAGTAAGAGATAGAGGTATAGCGGAGGATATAGTTCAGTCTGTATTTTTGAAGATGATTGAGCGCAGGGTAGATGTTGCTAAAATTAATATTCCATATATATACACATCAGTTAAAAATGGTGCATTAGATGCTGTTAAAGAGCGTAAATCTATAATTGGCGAGACTAGTCTATTAAACCATTATGAAGATAATTATGCTGATATAGAGTCTGAATTAGAGTATGTGAAAAAAATACAAGATATAAATAATGCCATTGAAGAGCTACCTGATAGCTGTAAAGAGATATTCAAGGCTGTTTATTTCTCAGAGAAGCGATATATAGATGTTGCAGAGGAGATGAATTTATCACTCAGTACAGTAAAGGCTCAAATGTATAGGGCCATAAAAAAAATTCGAACACACATAGAGAAAATCTGGATAATAATACTATTATCGCATTTATCATAAATTAATATCATTTTTTAAAAAGTTAAATTAGTCTATATTAATAGATTGGATATTATTATTTAGTAGTGTCCGGCGCACCTGAGGATTGGATTTATGCACGTCATATCTACCCTAAAACCCACCATATAAGA
>CAYJCU010000050.1:0-14595 GCA_964368765.1 uncultured Rikenellaceae bacterium | reverse complement strand
TCAGGTAGCTCTAATACCTCTGCATTATTTGATAATATATCCTCTATTTCAACATGAGCCTGTCTCGAATTAGTAAAATAATTCGGGGCAGTTTTTTTCATTTTTTGTGTCAAGATATTTGGTGGTTTCGTATATTATTCGTATCTTTAATGTGTTGAATAAGTGTAAATTATCTATGGAATTCAGAGAATACATACAAGACGATCAGATGCTTTTTCCATTAAGTTTCGATGATTTAATCCCATCGAATGATCCTGTTCGCATCATAAATAAAGTTGTTGATAAGTTAGACTTATCAAAAGTGTACACTACCTACAAATATAAAGGAGCCGCAGCTTATCATCCACGTATGTTGCTAAAGATATTAATCTATGCCTATATGCGCAATCATTACTCTTCGCGCAAGATTGAGGATTTAACTGCTAACGATGTTCGTTTTATGTGGTTATCAGGGATGCAACGCCCCGACCATAATACGATCAATAGTTTTAGGGGTTCACGCCTTAAAACTTTACTAAAAGAAGTATTTACTCAAGTTGTTTTTCTATTTGCAGAAGAGGGATTGGTTACCTTAAAGAAGTGCTACACAGACGGCACGAAGATAGAAGCCAATGCTAATCGATATAGTTTTATATGGGGTAAATCATTACACACACGCAAAGTAAAGATCGCAGAACAATTAAACGAGCTATGGGATTACGTTGATAGCGTATGCAAGGAGGAGTTGAGTGATCGAACAACATTAACACATACAGATATTACCTCAGATAAGATAGATAACTTAGTTAAGGAGCTTGACGATAAGATTAAAGATATAGATGTTAGCCCCAAGGTAAAGGCAAAAGTTAAGCGAGCGAGTAAGAGTTGGAAAGAGCAATTAGAGCGTAACGAGCGACGTGCCGAAGAGATGGGTGATAGGGGCTCAATGAGCAAAAGCGATAAAGATGCTACTTTTATGCGAATGAAAGAGGATCATATGGGTAACGGACAGTTAAAGCCAGCATACAATGTTCAGATGAGTACCGAGGATGAGATTATTACTAACTACACGCTCCATCAAAGTCCGACAGATACTACCACTTACATAGAGCATACAGAGGAGTTTCACAATATGTATGGAGTCTATCCCGAAGAGAGTATTGCTGATGCAGGATATGGTAGTGAGGAGAACTATGAGTTTACAAAGTCTAAAGGTATTACACCATTTATTAAGTATAACTACTTTCACAAGGAGCAAAAGAGGAGTTTTAAGAATGATGCGTTTAATAGAGCAAACTTCTATTACAACAAAGAACGAGATTGTTATTATTGCCCAATGGGGCAGCAAATGGAGAAGCACTCTGTAATTAAGCGAAAGACCAAAACAGGGTTCGTTCAAACAATAACTCTATACAAAGCCGTTAGGTGTTGTGGTTGTCCGTTGAGATGTTTATGTCACAAATCTGCTAAGGAGAGAGTGATACAGGTTAATCATAATCTTAATGCACACAAAGAGGTAGTTCGGGAGTTATTGCATAGCGAAAAGGGTATTAAACACCGAGGGCAAAGATGTGCTGATGTAGAGCAAACATTTGGGAATTTGAAATGGAATAAAAAATTTAAGAGATTTTTACTTAGAGGATTAGAAAAAGTAGAAATCGAGTTTGGCTTGCTCGCTATTGCGCACAATTTATCGAAATTAGCCGTTAAAATGGGATAATAGAGGGAATTAACTCTATTTTTTACCAAATTACAGAAAAATAACTCTCCGAGAATCGAATACACAAAAAAAATCTCCAAAATCAAAAAAAATAAATGAGGTCGCCTATTAGAGCATAAAACTCTTTGAGACGACCTCTTTAATTTATTTTTTAAAATACATTAACCTCTGCAAGACCAGTTTGATAGTTGAAGTCAACTAATTGATCCTCCACTATTATTTTAATATACCTTACAGCCTTTTGTTTAGACAAATAGAAGATAGTGCCCTCATTAGGACTTTGTCCTAAAATATTGTCTTCTACGTGTGTCGCATTTGCAAAACGCACATTATCCGTCGAGACAAGAATTTGCACAATACTTGGCATCGCTTTTTTAGTTGTCTGGTTAGCATGGTCAAATAAAAGTTGCTTTATTTCAATACCCGTAACCATTTTTTCTTCTTTCATATCTATAACAAAGCTATGCGTTCTTACTTTACTATTCTGCGGACTAGTTAACCAATAGCCTGTTCCAGCATTATCACTTATTCCATCTATTAAGAATTTAGGATCAGCATAAAACGAAACGTCAGACTCATCTTTGGGACCTATTGTCCACTCGCTTTTGTTGTCGTGTAGATACTCTGTAATTGGCGAACTAGTATTTCCTTTTATATTAAAGTAAGCTGCACCTATTGCCCACTCTGATACTTTGTAGTGATCATTATAACTATCAACTGTAACGCCAAGTATTTGGTTTGCAATATCAAAAACAAATTTTGCCTTTGCTTGCTCTTCTGAACTGTTACTACCTAAATTACTTAAGTAGCTAGCCATTTGCTCTGATGTAGCATTTACCATAAAACGGTTAGCTCCAAGTTTCACCTTTTGTAAATTAGGAAAGTATAAAATATCCTCGAAAGATGATATAAAGTAATCAATATCAAGAGCATCAATACCATTAATAAATTCATTAGTGATTGTGCTTACTCCATATTTGGCTAACATTAAAGTTAAAAACTCAGGAGAAAACACCCTTGCGTCGGTTAGGATAAAATCAGGAAATGTTATATCATCCTCACAACCATCAAGTTTACCATTACGAACAACTGATATTTGTTTTGTTGCATCAATTTTCTCAGGCAGAAGAAGCATCTTATTGTTAGCTGCTATCATCGCTTCGTTTAAAGGCAATTTTGTAGCTATACTACTTCCTTCTTCGTAATAACTTAAATGCGCATTCTGAATACGGCTATCCCAATCATCAAAAAACAAGACTAATCTATTATTGTCAACTACAAAGTGCTTAGAAATAATAGGAGAGAACGACACAACATCGACGTGTGTCATAGTGTATGGGCGTTGAAAATTCTGTTTCTCTATTAGTGACAATTCACCCTTTTCATTCACACTATGAACATTCACTTCATACATAATATCGTCGAGATTCTCAATAATGTATGAATCTGTTTCTTTAGGTAAATCTTTAACCATAGTAGTGTCACCATCATTCCACGTAACTCTTACTTTGCTTATCGTTGCGTCGGTTGCATTTTTCCAAGTTACAAATAACCTTTGCCAACCTGGGGTCACCTCTACATCTTCACACATTGCGACATACCTAATTTTACCGTCGCCAGCAAACTCGCTATATGTATCTTCTATGCTCTCACAGCTAAACAAAGTGGCAGTAAAAAGCACTATCCATATATATTTAAATATTTTCATCATCTAATTATTTAATATTTAAAACTATTTTTTAACATACACCTCTAACTCGTGAAGTGTGAAATATTCTGATGTTGCCCATTGTTTAGTGCCATCAGGAAGAGTAACTTGAAATTTTAGATACTTCCACGTTCTGCCATCAGCAAGAAACTCTAATGATTTTGATTGAGGTTCTGCTGCTTTTACCTCTGCAAGTGATTCTAATTCGTGTTTGCTTCCCCAACCATTATAGGAACGATAGCACCACCTATTTTCTATTGGTTCTGTCCTAGATTCTGAGAACGATGCAACCTCTTCCCACTTATCATCTGCGGCATTAATATCATTCGATACAAATATTTTCATTCCGCAAGGTAGCCACACGGCATAATTTCCTTGCCAAATATGACCAGTAACTGGCTCGGAATGTGAATTAGGAAAATATCTCAAATTTAACATACCATAAATTCTTATGGATGCCAACTCTTTTGGCTCAGCAAACTCAAGTATATAGTGTGATTCATTAGCAAAAGGTCCCGCAACAAAAGTGAACATTTCATTATTATTCCAATCAGGATATTCAAATTTATTTCGTATTGCACCTGTTAACTCACCATCAAATAGATATTTGACCCCGATATGCGCTTTTGGCATATCTATTACTAAGTTAAGTGGATCGTGGAATGTAATAGATTTCCCATCTAATTTCTCACTCTCTAGTGAAGGCACATCTTTTACAATTCTCTCTTTTACGATATAGCCTTCTTGCTCGACCCTCAGTATTATGGTATTAGTTTGCCCTCCCTTTTCTAAAGGATATTTTCTAATATCATCTTCTGGTCTCATTGCAAAAGATTCTACTAATAGGGTGTCAGGTTCATTTGTTAAGGGATTAGTTCCCGCATAAAGTACATGCATAAATCCATTTACACCCCAAGGCGCATCATATTCAACTGAGAATCCACCCCAATGCTGAGCTACTTTTGACTCGTCGATTACACTAATCAAATCATTGGTTTTGGTGTCGAATGTTACATTAATCACCTCGCTTTGTTTTTTTTCTCTATCCAATAGCACAACCTCACCTTTAACACTTTTTACCGCCTCGTTAAAGCCAATAATAATAAGCGAGTCTGAATTATAGCTTGCTGTTCTAGTTGCTTGTTTTCCTAGCACATCTTCGTAACGAATGTTAATAGAGAATATCTCATTATTATTCGGTAAATCATAACGCATAACTGCACCGCCTGAAATAGGCTCAAATCTAAGGTTCAGCTTCTCTGCGGAAATATCTATATTGAAAATCTCTGCTTCTTTTTGACAAGAGAGACTAAAAATTAATATAGATAATATATAAAATATATTTTTCATCTTTTAATCATTAATAATTATACATTAATCATTACTATTTTACCAACCTGGATTTTGTTGGAAACCAGAAACTAATATCTCTTCCGCCTGAATTGGGAATAGATAGTCTCTTGGGCTAGAGAATTTATTGCTTCTTGAAACCACTATAGGACCTTTAAAATTATTATAGAATTGTTTAGCATCAGAACCAAGAATATTCCAACCATAAACACTCTCATTAAACTCTTTGTGTGCTATTAACCAACGACGAACATTCCAAAAACGCATTCCTTCAAAAGCAAACTCAATATCCCACTCTTGGCGAATAATCTCTCTCATTCCCGCCTTGCTAGTTATCCTTTCAGGATTAATTGCCATTGCCCACGATACCTCTACATCGGGGATGCCTGCACGTTTACGTACTACATTTAGAGGTTCATACACTGTTGCATCTGGAACATCAAGATACTCATTGCGTGCCTCTGCTAACATCAAATATAGTTCTGCTAAACGTGTAATACAATATATATTATTTGGTTGATTATACATACGAGAAGAAACATCAGAATCTAAATTTTTCTTCACCCAGTATCCAGAAATATTTTGCTTCTGCGTTGGACTAATAACCCCATATCTAGTGCCAAATGACTCTTTGAAGCGTGCCTCAACAAACAGATTATTCTTTGAGCCTTTACCTCTCTGCCAATATGTTCTATCTGCTGCTATATGGGCATAAAAACGAGGTTCTCTGCGCAGGTGTAGCCTAAGAACATCTGTATTAAGTGGCACAACATCTTGATATATCAATGCAGACTCTTTTCCCATAGTGTAACGATAACTATATCCCCACTCTTTATCTTGGTCGATAGGAAGCCCTTTATTTGTGTAGTACCTCTCAACCTGTTTTATACTCGCACCAACACAACCGTGTATCTCTGGATCGTATTGAGAATCATTATCACTACCTAAGGCTGGTAGTATAAAGTCGTGTTTATGCGAGTGAACATATGAATTATCCCTTACGATATAGAGTAATTCTGGATTGTCAGTAGCTCCACCATTAGCCATTTCAATATTTTTCATTGTATTTAAAAGAGCGGTTTTTTTCTCGGAAAAATCATCGTTTAGCCCTCTGTTACCACGCTTAGATACATCAATGGCCTCTTCAATAGCGATAATTGCACGTTGCCACTTCTCTTTATCATACTCAGAGCTTATAAAATTTTCTCCTGCTTTATTTTTAAATTTCTTATAATTTGCATTACCATTAAAAATTGGAGATGCAGCATAGAAAAGAACTTGTGCTTTTAGCGCATAGGCTGCCTCTCTACAATAGTAAACATAATCTGGAATCTCTCTCTCGTCAAAAACAGGCAGTTCATCTTTCACCTCATCAATAGTAGAAACAATATAATTCACCGCTGAATCAACTGGAACTCTAGGTTGTTGCATTTCACTTATAGGAGCCGACACCTCAATATTATCTGGCACTATTACAATTGGTCCATATCTACGTAGCAGTTCAAAGTAATAAAATGCCCTTAGTGCTTGAACTTGCGCCTTCCACTCTCTCTTTTCATCTTCAGGCATATTATATACGCCATTGATATTTTTAATAAATACGTTACAATATCTTATTGCAGCATACACATCGCTATTACTCCAAATATTACCATATGGCGCTTGAGAACGTTGAAAACCCCAAGTTACTTCGGCAGCAGGCAGTGTCCATGGCAAATATCGTGATGTGGAGCCATCAAAACGTGTAAGGCTTTGACGCACATAGTCTCCCATAGCATACTCATCACTACCAAAAAGTACAGGTGAACTAGCAATATCATATAGTGGACTTACAAATGATTGACATGTTTTAAGCCATACATCTGCACCATTTCTTGTCTCAAAAATTGTCTCTACAGTCTCTATATCATTCTCTGGGACTAAATCTAGATATTTCATACAGCCCACTGTCGAGAAAATTGATACGATTAATAATATATATATTTTATGTCTCATAATATTTTTTTTAGTATTTTAGAAACTAACATTAATACCGAAAGAGTAAGTTCTTTGAATTGGATAGTTAAAACCATCCTCTCCAAGTTCTATATCCCAAATGTCAAAATTTGATATTACAAATGGGTTATTTGTTCTTGCAAAGAATTTAATACTTTTCAACCTCAGTTTACTAGTGATATTTTGTGGGATATAGTAGCCTAATTCAAGTGATGTGCAACGAATAAAAGAACATTCACGCATAAAATAGGTGCTTTTTCGCACTTCACTCACCTTATTACCCTCAGTGCCATACCAATCTTCTTGGATATTGTGCTTTGCAATACCAAGCGTTGAAAGACGAGGCCATAATGGATTTTCTGATTGATTACGCACTGACCAGTGGTCATCATAAATTGCTTTCAACATATTGTTATCCCCAACAAATGGCTGAATTTTTACTGGGTCCATAAAGAAACTACGATTTCCTGAACCTTGAAACGCAAAATTGAACTCAAACCCTTTATAATTTATAAAACCATTTATTCCATATATTAAACGTGGCGTCTCGGGAAAACCAATAAATGTAGCATCTTCAACATCAATAACATTGTCTCCATTTAAATCACGGTAACGTATATCTCCAGGCATAACATCTGAACCTTGAAATGGAGAGTTCTTAATCTCTGTCTCATCACTAAATAGCCCCTCTGCTATATATCCTAACTGTTTTGAAATATCTTGCCCCTCTTTCTGTTGCCATATAGGTTTGTTTGACGCCTCCTCTATGTGTAGGTAGGTAGCTTTGCTATAGGTTAGTGTTCCGTTAATAATTGCCCAAAAATCATTTGAAAATTGCTTCTGATACTTTACAGACAAATCTATACCTCTAGACCTAACGCTTCCGATATTTCCAAGTTGTGGGTACTCAACCCCCATAGCCGACGGAATCATTTTGTGCCCAATGATATTTAATCGATTCTGCTGATATGCGTCAATAGTAAACTCAAACTCACCATTAAACATTTTTCCATCAAGCCCAATATTCGCTTGCTCTGATATCTCCCATAGGATATCTGGATTTGCATATGACTCCATGAAATATCTAGCTCCAATCTGCTCGAATAATCTTACTGCTGACCAAGAAGAACTATTGACAATAGGAAGATAGACAAATCTAGGATTATCAATAATACCATCATTACCAACCATACCATAAGATGCTCTTAACTTTAGAAATGGTAACCAAGAATTTGCGCTTTGCATAAATTTTTCTTTCGATATCATCCAAGCACCACCTACGGCAGGGAAAAATCCCATTTTATTCTCTAAAGCAAAACGCTCTGAGCCATTATATCCAAAACTAGCTTCTGCAAAATATTTATCTTTATATCCATAACTTCCACGCATTGAAAAACTAATATTTCTATGTGGCATTGCACTTAATAAGTTACCACCCGGAAAACGCTCTCCCTCTATTGCTTGAAACACTGTAGTTAAGCTTGTTTGGTGATCTGTCCATGCTGCCGTGTGTAGTAATCTCGCTTCATATTGCATAGTATTTTCTGTTTGAGCTGCAGTTTGTGAATTATGCTCTCCAGGTTGTTGTAATTTAAGGGTTCTTCTTGCTTCGTATGGGTTCAAAGCTTTTAGTTTATGTTTACCTGTTTCAAAATTATAACTCTCTAAATTATATTGATATGGCACAGTAGTGTATGCCAATGTTTGAAGTGCGGCATTCGACATTGCTACACTTGCACGAAACTCTAAGCCTTTTATTAGCTTGTCTAAATCGTGAATATACTCTGCTTTACCAACTGTTGAAAAGCGAGTGCGATCAAGATAGCCCTTATGTAGCTCCATATATGGATTTACTTGCTTAGTTTCTGTTCCACCAAATTTCAAGTGAGGCCAATTATAGTAGTCATCAGCAGGATACATAGCTGCAAAATCAACAGGTGATGCGCTAAAGGCTAAATCGTATGCTCTTTGCATTGATGTTAATGGCGAATGAGACTTGTCAATATTCGCATTTACGTTGATATTAAGCTTGATACCCGCTAATAGGTTGATACTTAAATTTACACGAACACTCGTTTGTTGATTCTTAATATTAGTGTCAAAATCGTTCAGTTTATCAGTTTTTAACATACCATTATCTCTATTGTGATTTATAGAGGCATAATATTGTAATATCTTTGATCCACCACGAATAGAAACACCCATACGGTGATTTACAGTCATATTAGTAAACATCATATTATACCAATCGTTCATAGGGTAAACGTGATTTGGGTATTTACCTGATGCTGTTCTATTGATTCTCTCTAGGTCGTATTTTGGTGTTGATAGTGGATTTCTACTCAACATTGCTTGCGTGTGCATCTGCATATAGGTGATAGGGTCAACTACATCTATCGTTTCTGTTGGCTGTGATGCTACAACTTCATAACTTGCGGTAGTGTATACTGTTCCATCTACTCCCTTTTTAGTTTCAACAATAATAACTCCATTTGCTCCACGTGCGCCATACATCGAAGTAGCCGTTGCATCTTTAAGTACCGTAAAACTATCTATATCGTCTGGATTTATGCGAGCAAGGTCTAGTTTTGAGCTCTCTACACCATCTAACAAAATAAGAGGGTCGTGATTTGCTCCACTCTGAAACGATGAAATACCACGAATATAAAACTTTGTGTTCATCTCTCCCTCAGTTAATGCTCCTGGCATACCACCAGTTTGCCAACCAATCATACCTGCAATTTTACCTGCAAACTGTGTTGTGAGGTCACTACTAGATGATTTTAAATCTTTAGCTCTTACAGTTGTTATAGATGACACTATACTCTCTTCTTTTTGAGTACCAAATGCCACAACCTTAACGTCTTCCATCTCCTGCACATCCATTTCAAGGGCAATAAGCATAGTTCCTGTGTTAGCTCTAATGCGAGATTCAAAAGGCTTATAACCCATCATCGAGAACTCAAACACATCTCCGTTCTCTGCATTTAATGAAAACTCACCATTCTCATCAGTAATTGCACCCTCAGATGAACCTTTTATAAGAACCATAGCTCCAACAAGAGGTTTTTTGTCGCTATCTACGATTTTACCTGTAATAGTGCGCACCTTCTCTTCTTGCTTTACCTCTTCTTTCTCGCGCGCTACAATCATTATTGTGCCGTCTAACTCTTTAAAAGTATAACCTGTTCCTTTAAAAAGTTTATTCAATACATCAATAACACTTTCGTTAGTAGCTTTAATGGTAAATTTACCCATCTTTTCGCTATCTAGCGAACGGTGCAGACCAATAGTTATATTAGTCTTATCTTGAATTGCATTGATAATGGTTAATATTGACGCATCTTTAAAATCTATTGTTACCTTTGCACTCTGCATCTGCTGATATAAAGCCGCGCTTATAGTGTTAGCAGCTCTTGTATTTGTGTGCAAACCAAAGGTTAATAGGCAAATTATAAGATAAATAAATATCTTTTTGCCTCTGTTTTTTTGTGTTTGTCTAAATAAATTCATATCTTTGTCGATAATTAATTTCTCTCCTTAAATGGCGGAGTATTAGTTATTTTATTTACGCTATTCATTATTGATTGTCGATTGCAGTCTAAAAATCAATAATAAATAGGGTTTATGAGGGTTGTTCCACTATGGAATGACTCTCTTTTTTTGTCTACTACTTCTCTACTCTATATTGCCCTCCTTTCTTATATATCTGGGTTTCTGAAATATTTTTAATAATATTAAGTGTTTTATCTAGTGGCTCATTTCGGTTAGCTGTTAGCGTAATATCAATACCAGCTAAACTATCTTTATTGTATAAAAACTCAACACCATACCACTCTGACAGCTCATTAAGCACTGAACTTAAATCTTTTTTCACGAAACGGAATTTATTATCTATCCAGCCAATATAATCACTTGTATTTACCTCTTTAATCTCGGTTCCACTTTTGCCAGATACAGCTAGCTGATTAGGAGTGAGCATCACCTGCTTACTATCCATCGCGCTACCCTTAACCCCTACACTTCCGCTTACAAGCACAGTTTTCAAAACTCCCTCTTCACGTGCATTCGCATTAAATGTCGTACCATACACCTTAATCTCTCCGCTGTTACTCTTTACAACAAACTGTTTATCTGACTTTGCAACATCAAAAAACGCCTCTCCTTTGAACGACACCTCTCTCTGCTCATCATTAAACTCAGTAGGATAACTCAACTCACTATTAGAGTTCAATGTAACCACTGTACCATCGGCAAGAAGCACCGTATAGGTGTATCCATAAGGAATAACCAGCTTATTTACTACTGGCTCTTTTTTCGCTTCTTCAGCCTTTAAATTATTGAATTTCACATCTATACTACCTCTTTTGTCGCTCATTGTTATAGTGTCATTTCCGCTATATAGGATAGGTTTTGCAATCTCAAAAGTTTTTGTTGTAGTTATAACCTCATTTGCAACTACCTCTTCTTGATTATCCCTGTTAAATACCCCAACATACAGCACCACTACAGCAGCTGCAATAGCCGTAGTTTTTATAAGTGAAGTGAAAATTTGTCTGCGTTTTCTTGTCGCCTTAACCTCTTTTAGTAGTGCATTAAATTTATCAACCCCACCAACATTTATGTTTTTGCCATACGTTGATAGTTTACCCTTCAACGCCTCTTCATCAGATAGCTCACAAAGCATCTCTTTAAATTGGCTATCATTCTCATAGGCACTTTTAAGCGCTATATTGTCGCTTTGTGCTATCTCTTTGTTGTCAATAATCTGCTGAATGGTTCTAGCAATATCAAAATCTCTATTATTATCTTTAGTATTCATATTTTTTGCAATTTATATCACTAAACGATTAATAGTTTCGATTTTGCCATAGAGAGTGAAAAAAAATGATAAAAAAATATTTTACACCTGACAACCTCTGATTGTCAGGTGTAAAATATTTCGAATTAATTTAGAAAAATAGATATTATAGATAAAAGTTGTTTACTTCCTCCTATCTTTAGGGCTGATATTGCCTTATCCCTCTGGTGATAGATTGTGTTTTCTGACTTACCCAATTTATTAGCTATTTCAGCAACACTCCACCCCTCAATATGCAGTCTTAACACCTTTGCGCACTCACTCGGAAGGCTATTAATTTTTTGATATATATACGATATTGCTTCGGTTTCAATCATATCTACATCATACATACTGCTATTTGCGCCGTATCTCTTTTGTAGCTCGGCATGCTTATCTATATGCTTTTTATGGGATATATAGTCTAAAAAAGCGTTTTTAATAGTAAGATATAGATGCCCTTTTATGTGTTCAATATTTTTAAAATTAGCTCTTTGATTCTCTAATATCTTTAGAAAAGCATCATTTATTGCATCATCAGCCTCTACCTCGGTATTAGCATAAAGTTTTGAGGTATAATATCTTAAATCGCTATAAAAAAGTGTATAGATATACTCAAAAGCAGAATCTTCTTTACGATTAAAATCATAAAGAAGACGACTAGTATCATCACAGTTTATTATATCATAGCTCTTAGATAAAACCATATATCAATATTACACCCAAATTAATATTACGCGCAAAGTTAAGAATTATTTTTAATAATTCAAAATACAAAATAATTTAGATGTGCATAAGAGGGATAACATATTGTTTTACTGATTTTAAGGTATAATTTTTATAGTTACTACCCATTTCTAAATAGCTAAGAGACTTATAAGTGAATAATAGAGCTATTTTTTTATTGGTATTTATAAAATAAATGGGAACAAAAATAGTTTATCTTTATAGTTACTATTTTTGATTATGGATATTGCTTTTGTACGTTGCGAGTAGATTGTGCTAAGAGGTTTATCTAATTTTTTAGCTATCTCTTTTATATCGTAGCCCTCAATAAACATTCTGAACGACTCGGCACAGTCGCTAGGCAATAGATTTATAGCCTCTGAAACCCAAGAATAGACCTCAGATTCAGCAATTTGAATCATATAGTAATCATTATCTCTTAATATTTCGTCTCTCTTTTCGTTTCGCATATCAAGATGACGAATATGAGATATAAAACTACTCTTTATTGTAAGGTAGATATAACTCTATAGTTTTTTTATAGAGTTATATCTTATCTTTTTATTTTCCCATAGATAGATAAAAATATCGTGTATAACATCGTCTGCCTCTATTGTAGTATCTTTGTATAATGTGTTAGTGAAGTAGTAAAACTCTTTGTATAGTAGGCAATAAATCTCTCCAAAAGCGTAGCTATCCCTACTATTAAACTTATTTAATAATAGAACTACTTCACTCTCTTTTTTGCCTAACATCATACTTTCTTTGCGATAATTTGGACAAATTTACGAATAAATAGATAAAAAACAAAAAAATATAATTCTCATCGTAAAAAAATAGAGTTCATGCGTTCTAGGAATATAAACAACGAAAATTATGAAAAGAGTTAATATAGATAAAGAAGAGATAAACAGAGCCGAAAGGTATATAGAGTTAGCCGACTTTGTAAAGGGCACTATGGCTAACAAACACGAGGATATAAATAAATTGGAGGTGCTATCTTGGAGAGCCTTAATCATCTACAAACAAATTACAAAGATAAATTGCGTCTAGTAGGTATTGTTTCACGTGATACCGAGAAGACACTATCTAAAGTAATAAAAGATAATAATATAATTTGGGAAAACTACTTTGCAAAAGATATAATTACCCAAAAGAACACCTCTTTTGAGTATGGTGTTACGGGTTATCCACACAAAGTGTTAATATCCAAAGAGGGTGAAGTGGTATTTACTTATAGCGGTTCGCACCCAGATTTTTTGAAAAGATAGGAAAATATTTATAAAATGAGACAATTTATTTTACTAGCAATACTACCTCTAGTTATTGGGTTTTTAGCATGTTCTAGCCCATCAAAAGAGAAAAACGAATATGTAGTAATTATCGGTTTTGATGGCTTATCTGCTGAGGTTGTAAGAGAGCACCCAGAAGATTTTGCTACATTTAACTACCTTGCAAAAAAGGCGCAAGCACACTAGAGATGCGATCTGTTTTACCATCTTCTAGTGCTTGTAATTGGGCATCTATCTTTATGGGGGCAGGTCCTGAGATACATGGTTACACCACGTGGGGTTCAATGAAACCAGACCTACCATCTCGTGTTATTACTGAAAACGGAACATTTCCATGTATATTTTGGGCTACTAAAAAGGCTTTCCCTAAGAGTAAAGCAGTAGTAGCTTATAATTGGGGAGGTATAGGTTATCTATATGATACTCTTTCGGTTGATTATAACTATTCGCTTTCTGCTAATGAAGATATTGTTAAGATGGCAAAAAAGCATCTTAAAGATAAACCTAAATTATCTCTTTTCTACTTTGCCGAACCCGATGGAGCAGGTCACTCTCACGGCTGGTAAAGTAAAGAGTATCAGGATATGTCAAGCAAAATAGATAGTTATGCTACTGAAATTATAGAAGAGCTAAAGGCTCAAGGAATGTATGAAAATACGACCATTCTTTATGTGTCAGACCACGGAGGTATATCAAGAACGCATTGTGGAAAGTCGATGAGAGAGATGCAAGTGCCTTTTGCTATTTCAGGTAAAGGTGTAAAGCCTAGTTATAAAATTGAGGGCAGTACAATGGTTTTCGACATAGCAGCTACGGTGTTAGATGTATTTAACATACCAAAACCACAGGCATGGATTGGTCGCTCTATCGATGAAATTTATCAGTAATTCAATTATTTTATATCTTTGAATATAGTAGTGTCCGGCGAACTTGAGGATTGAATTTATGCACGTCATATCTACCCTAAAACCCACCATATAAGATG
>CAYJCU010000049.1:0-14623 GCA_964368765.1 uncultured Rikenellaceae bacterium | reverse complement strand
TTTCGAAATCCTCAACAATATAAGCACATCGCAAAACAAATAATATTCACAACCCATCTTATATGGTGGGTTTTAGGGTAGATATGACGTGCATAAATTCAATCATCAGGTTCGCCGGACACTACTAATAATTTAAGTAGATTCTGAGGACTTAAAATAAAAAAAAGAAAGTGACCCAAAAGGTCACTTTCTTTTAAATCTATTATATAGTTTGCATATTAATAATAAACAACTCTAAAGTCTGATATCTCAACCATGCTCTCTAATGTAGAGCTTATTCTTGATTCGATATAAGTTTCTATTTGTGATGCCACTAAAGCACGTGCCTTATCCATATTGAAACCATCTTTTGCACCCTTATTAGTTATCTTGATAACTGCAGCTGTATTTCCAGCAGGAATGCCCTTTGATATTGCACCCTCTGAAAGCACTGTCATGTTACCAATTACCTCTGGAGCCATTCCAATACCTGGTATAGAGAAATCAGAGAAATTAACATCTACTGCACTGTTAACATCAACATTTAACTTATCAGCTAAAGATTCAAGCGACTGAGCATTGCTAAGCTCTGCAACAACTTTATCCATCTTAGCCTTTGCCATATATAATGTGCTCACATCTCTCTTAACCGCCTCAAAAGGCTGTATTCCTTGAGTATTTTTTGCTCTTAAGTAAGCAACAATATTTACATCTTTAGCAGATACCACTGTTGATACATCGCCTGCATCAGCTGTGAAAGCCCAACGAACTAGCTCTCTTGAACTCTCGATAGATGCGAAATCACGATCTGTTGTTTGAACAGGAGTATAGCGTTTGATATACTGATTTGCATTAACAGCATCTTCGAAGCTCTTACCAGCAGCTATTTCGTTTATCAGGTTAGTAGCTTTTTGATAAATATCTTGCTCTGTCTCGTTACTTGGTACCACAGCAAATAGAACCTCAGCTATTTGGTATCTCTCAACACGCTTACCTACCTTTGTAACACGAACTATTTGGTGAACACCTTGACCCTCATTGAAAAGGAATGTTTGACCACTCTTAGCCGTAAGTAACTCTGCATATTTTGCAGGAAGTGCACCTGTGTTAATCATAGTAGGTACAGAGGTAGCAGCAGATGATTGAGCAACAGTTGCTATTACCGACTCTAAATCACTATTAGATTTCTTAGCCACATTAAACACACTATCAACATTCACTGATGAAGGTATGATAACGCTACGTATCTGTAGTGAATCAGGCATCATCTTAACATCATTAAGACGAGCTATTGAGTATTGATCTCCTTCGAAGTTAGGCTCAAAAGTAGCACCTTTTCTTGCATTTGGAACAACAGCTTGCAAGTAGTTAGGAAGAGCAGAAAGATCATAATATATAGGATCAAAACGACCCTCAGAGTTGTAGTTTACATACTGCTCAGCATCTACACTCTCCGCTAGCTCTTTAGCTATTGAAACTGATTTCATTTGCGCAGCCTCATAATCACTTGCAGATGGAACAATATCAAATGTAACATACTCAACCTCGCTCATATCGCCACTCTTAAAACGAGATTTATGCTTCTCATAATATGCACGTAAATCGCTATCAGTAACTGTTATCTCTTCATCTTTGATAGAGTTTACACTCTTAGTAATAAACTCTATTGAGTAGTTATCTTTACCGTTATTATAAGCCTGCTCTACCTGTAAATCAGTTACAAACATACCTTGCTTAACTAAAGTGGTAAATTTCTCAGAAAGACGGTAAGTGCGAGCCTGATCTTTAGCAAAAGCCCAGAATTTATTTGCTGGATCTTGCTTATCATTAGAAAGGCGAGATGTGAAGTTAGAAAGAAACTGAAGATTAAAAACACCTGATTGATCAGAGAAGAATTGACGAATTACAGGAGAGATATTATCTCCACTTGAAAGGTCAATCATTTCATCTTCTGTTACATTGATACCTAACGATGAATAGGCTGGAACTACAGATAATTTGTTAATAAAACTACCCCACGCTTGATCTTGAATCATCTCAGTCTCTTGAGTAGATAAAGATGTTTGACCTGTCATAAACTGACGCACTTGTGTCATATTCTCCACCTCTTCAGAGTACTCACGAGTAGTCACCTCATTACCGTTAATTGTTCCAACTGATGTACCATCAGCGTTTAATAGTGCCTGTCCATCACCTATTAGGAATGCGAATAACGCTAAACCAATAACCACTGTGAGAAGAAGACTTCCTTTTGTTCTTAATGTGTTTAATGCTGCCATATAATTATATTTTTTTATTTATTTATCTTTTTCAATGATTTTAGACTATCTTTACGCCTAAACAGCCACAAATATATAAAAAAAAATTGAAAAACTACCATATTTCAATGATTTTCAAATCAAAAATATGCAATAATATACCAAAATAATATCAGATAGTATAATATCGGCTTTTATCACGATGTTTATACTACACTGTCGGTGGGTTCTACTAGCGTCTCGGCTTCGTTTTTGGTAGTATCTACCGTTATACGACCCTTAGAGTTGTAAAAGAGAATATTTTTAAGTGCCTCATCAGACTCAAAGCCATTATAGCCTATAACGCTCTCTTCGCCATCAACAACACGCGTTTTAGATGGAGATGTAATCATCTTTTTTTTCTGATCCCAGAATAGAGTATCGGTATATATTCGTTTGCCCTCTTTATCTTGACCAACAACACTATCACGTGCCTCCCACCTACCTACACTCTCGTAGTTTATAGCATATTTAGCCTTTATCCACGACTCTATATTACCTAAAGAGTCGTAACTCTCTATGTATATGCCTTTATCAAAAACGATATATACTGTATCTTTGCCCTGATAACGCTCTAGATGCGGAGCAATCATTTTATAGAGTGTTCTGCCATTCTCATAAGATGTCATAACAGGATTATCGGTCTCCATAATCTTCTGCACTTCATCTTTTTTTTCACTCTTTTCACTGCTCTTACAGGCAAAAACCAACATAGCACCCCACATAAGGAGTGCTATTGTTGTTATTTTACTATACTGTTTAATTATCATCTAAACTCTATTTTGCTGCACCTTTAACAGTTGTTTTACCCTTAATCCAACCACAATTAACAGTGTACTCTTTACCAATAGATAAACTCTCTCTAAAGAAAAGATCCTCACTTGATGGGAAGTTAGCCTTAACAGCAGAGATACTCTTCTCTATATCTTTAAGCTCATTAGAGTAAGGAGCAGCTAAAGATTTAGCTTTGTTTAAAACATCAAGAACTAACCAGAAAGCAGCTTTCTTCTCAAATGCCTCACAACTAACCTCATTATTTGCTAGTGCAATACTATAAGCTTGCGCAAGGATAAAATTAGCCATAGAGTTACGTGGGTCAGATGCAATAGCACTCTTAGCCGTTGTAGATGCTAACTGATTCTGCTTGCTAATAAGATAGATAGTAGCTAGACGTACTTGATATTTAGCTTTCTTCTCACGAGCTGTTTCACGTGTGATAGCCTCTTTAAGATATGTAATAGCTTTCTGAGTATCACCTTGTGAGTTAAATGTAAGAGCTAGTGAGTAAGCTGCGTCAGCAGATGGATCTAATTTATAGTACTTCTCAGAAAGAAGAACTTTGAAAGGCCCATCACAGTTATAATCGTTAAGATAACGCATGATTTTCTTGATAAGCTCTACATCATTTGGTCTAGCCTCATACTGAGCACGGAAAAGTGTCTCTAGGTTCATACAGTCAGCAGCACCTGAGTTAAGTAGTAGTCCATCAAGAGATTGTTGTATTCTTGTCTTCTCTGGGTGATTACTCTTCTCAACCATTTGAGCTAAACCATCATACTCATTCAGAACCTCCTCAGGAGATACTCTATCGGTAAGGAACTCATTAGTTATTACACCAAAATAGATAAGCATAAACTCGTAATCAAGACCATTCTCTGTGATATTTAATATTCTGTGAGATAAACTCTTAATCTCTTTTTCATACTTAATGTAATCTATTCCTACTAAGAATGAGAAGGCATTATAAAGAGGTGTTTTAGATACATTCTTGCCATTTTTCACACCATAGTTCTCTGCTTGAAGCTCATACATACGTATAACCTCTTTAGCATATTTATCTTGCTCAGCAGGATCTGTCGCCTCTGCATATTTAGCCTTATTAAGACGTACTCCATAAATATACATATTTTCGTATGTCTTAGGGTTAATCTCTACTAGATCGTTAAAGCGAGTCATGAAATCTTCGTAGTTATTCATCTTAAAAGCATCACGCAAGAATGAATATTTACGTAGAACCTGCTCTCTCTCAGCAGCATCCTTGCCTAAGTGTACATACTTAGGGTCGTTATAGTTAATCGTCTGTGCTAGTACTGTAGATGCAAACGATACCATAACTGCTACCACCATCATCAATTTAATTGCCTTTTTCATCATATTATATGTTTAATTTACACTAATTACTAAAATCAAATATTCTAGTGATATTTGTAGCGAACAAACCACCTACGGGTTGCAAAGGTAATACCTATGTTTAATTTAACAAAAGTATTCCTAACTAAGTTATTGTTAAGAGTACCCGACTGACCCACCTCAACAGCAACTGCTAATTGCGAGAACCAATCTTTTTCAATAGGTATTCCCAAGCCTAATGTACCACTTATTTCACTTGTTTTATTCCCATCAACAACAACATAAGAGTCTGCATAGGTGAAACCTGCACGATAGCTCCATCTCTTTAAAAATGAACGTATATCAAAACGGTTAGGAATATATTGCGCCCCTACTCTTATCTCGTTTCTATCTTGATAGCTAATATTTGCAATACTATTATTTGGGAATGCCTTACTCCACTGTTGTAGTGAATAGTCAATAGATGCAGATATCTTATTTGTAACGAAGTTAATACCGAAGCCTATTTTAGTTGGCATATAGAAATTCTCTTCATAATCTAATTCTTCAAGAATATCTGACTCTGTTAAAGCACTTGTGCTATACCCTGTGGCCAATATTGATGTTCTATCCATCGCCGACTTAATCTCTGGTTGGTAAATACCTCCTAAATTAAGCCACTTAAAATCGCCCAATTTGATACGATACTGAAACCCTAATTCTACTGATGACTGATTAACTTTTTGAGTACTATATCCGTATGTATTCTTGTAATTTACCGCATCAATATATGGAGTATAAACAGTGTTAAAAGATTGATCGAAAGAGCCTACATAATATACATAGTTGATACCTAAATTGAAATTCTTAAAAATTGTAGCAGCAAATCCTGCCTTAACCTGTGCAATACCACCACTACCTAAGAAATCGTATCTCACATTTCCGATATTTGTTACAACATCATTTTGTGTAAGTGTACGGCTCATCTCATATCCCATATCACTAAATGGGGCTAGAACAATACCAAAACCAAATGTTTTTGATAAACGTAATTGAGCACTTAGGTGACCTAGGTTAAAGTAGTTTCTACTATTAGAAATTTCATCACTCTTTAAGTAGTTATTAATACCCGTACCACTAGCACTAAATATTACATTTTGTCTATCTGACGAGTTATAGGATGCTGGATTAGATAAACTCATCTCAAATCTCTCTCTCGTCGCAATTCCTACACCACCCATACCCTTTGAGCTAGCTGTTCCTAGTGTAGATAAATTTCCGAAACCATATTGTGAGTATGGATTAAATACACTTCCTTCAGTTTGAGCATTTACCGACACAGCTGTTAAAGCAATAAGCAGAATAGCGGTAAGCAGTACTTTTATTTTTCTCATATTTATCTATAATTATATTCTAATATAACATTTATTCCTATCAATAACGTTTCACAATTTGCAAATATCGTGTTTTTTAATTTATTTTCAAAATATTTTGCGTCTCCTCCTGTAAAAATTATTATAATATTATTATTCTCTCTCTTATAATAATCTATGTAACCATCTAATTCATTGGCAATTCCCTGCATTACACCATTAATTATTGCCTCTTCACTATTTTTTCCACAAAAAGAAAAAAAATCACTTTTCTCGCATAATGGAAGTTTAGCAGTGAAAATATTAAGAGCTTTAAATCTCATATCAACTCCTGGCGAGATATTTCCGCCAAGAAAGAGACCCCCACTATTAACCCTATCTATTGTTATAGCACTTCCTATATCTACAACTAGCAACTCACTCTTTGGGAAGAGAGTTAGCCCCCCCACCGAGGCCACCAATCTATCAATCCCCAACGTTTGAGGTGTATCGTACCCATTTTTAATTGGCATAGGTGTATTACTATCTATCTCAATAAAAAAGATACCTCTACTAGTAAAATAGTCTGCCAACGAAAAATCACGCCTAGCCACCGAGGCCGAAGCTGCCTTATCAATAGTGTTATATTGGGTTAATATCTCATCTAACACCTCCACAGTGAGTTGTTTAACTCTTTTTAATTCGACTATTTTATCATCATCAAAAACAGCCAACTTAGTTAGAGTATTTCCGCTATCAATAATTAAATTCATAATAGGCTATTTTTTACATACTCTCTCATATCAGCAATAATATTAAGAGCCTCTAGTGTTCCCTTAACACCTGATATAGAGAGTAATAATCTGTTTCCCTTTGGTTTTAGCTTAAAGTTTTCTGGTTTAGTGCCAACATACTCCATTACCTTACCAAACAGTGCACTTTTATAATATGACGAGCTATTATCTCCGACAAAATGGAGAATAAAATAGCCATTTTTAATGATTGACTTCTCAAAACCAAGCTCAACAGCAGCTCTTCGTATTGAGACTACGTTAAATAACGATAAAAGAGGTGCCGGTAGTGTGCCGAACCTATCTTTTAACTCATCTTTCATCTTAATAGCCTCTCTCTCGTCCTCTAATCTATCTATTTGCTTATATAAATTAATCTTCTCATTAACAGATTGTATATAGCTATCAGGAACAAAAGCCTCCTCTTCGATATCCATCTGACAATCACTAACAAATACTCCTGCTTCGAGTTGCCAAACATCAGGCTTAACACTCTTAACCGCCTCTTCATTACCCTCAACACTCACATCAGTGTCGGCAAATAGGGTGTCATACTCCTCATTTTTCAACTCGGCTATTGCCTCATTTAATATTTTGTGATACGCCTCAAAACCTATATCAGAGATAAAACCACTCTGCTCTCCGCCTAAGATATTACCCGCTCCTCTTATATCTAAATCCTGCATTGCTATATTAAAACCAGAGCCCAGCTCAGAGAAATCCTCAATAGCTTTAACCCTCCTAAGAGCATTCTCAGAGAGGTGTTTACCCTCAGGCAGTAACAAATAACAATAGGCTTTTCTGTTGGTACGCCCCACCCTACCTCTTAGTTGGTGCAGGTCGCTAAGACCAAAATTTTGAGCATCGTTTATTATTATCGTATTGGCATTCGGAATATCTACGCCCGACTCTATTATTGTTGTTGATAACAAAACATCATACTCTCCGTAGATAAAATCCATAACCCTACGCTCCATCTCAACAGCCGACATCTGCCCATGTGCTATCACAACCCTAAGATTTGGAATCATCTCAGTGAGTATAGATGCCATTCGCTCTATATTACTAACCTTATTATGTAAGAAAAAGACCTGCCCATTACGTTTAAGCTCTGTCTCAATAGCATCACGAATTATCTCTACCGAAAATTTATGAACCTCAGTGGTCACCGACTGTCTGTTAGGCGGTGGAGTGTTGATAATAGATAAATCACGAGCTCCCATCAATGAGAATTGAAGAGTACGAGGTATGGGGGTAGCCGTAAGTGTCATAGTATCTATATTGGCCTTTATACTCTTGAGCTTCTCTTTACTTGACACCCCAAATTTCTGCTCTTCATCAATAATCAACAAACCTAAATCTTTGAACCTAATATCTTTACCAAGCATCTTATGGGTACCAATAAGAATATCTATCTTACCCTCTTCAAGCTCTTTTATTATCTCTTTGGTAAGAGCAACACCCTTAGCCCTAGATATATTTTCAACCCTAACAGGGAAATCTTTTAGCCTACGTGCAAAAGTACGATAGTGCTGAAGGGATAAAATAGTTGTGGGAACCAAAACAGCCACCTGCTTATTATCGCACACAGCCTTAAAAGCGGCACGAACAGCTATCTCTGTCTTACCATACCCCACATCACCGCACACAAGCCTATCCATAGGTGTTGGCGACTCCATATCTTTATAGATAGCCTCACATGTCTTAGCCTGATCGGGGGTATCCTCATAGATGAAAGATGCCTCTAGCTCTTGTTGCAGATAATTATTAGGGGCAAAGGCGTGTCCCTGCTCTGTGCGCCTCTTAGCATATAGTGCTATCAAATCACGAGCAATATCTTTAACCTTACTCTTAGCCGTACTCTTATAACGCTGCCATATAGCACTACCTAGCTTATGTAGCTTAGGTGGCTCTCCATCTTTATCTCTATATTTCGAGATTTTATGAAGCGAGTGCACATTTAAAAGAAGTATATCATTATCTCTAAAGAGTAACTTAACAGACTCTATGCTTTTCCCAGCCTCGACACTCTTCACAAGACCGCCGAATTTACCCACACCATGATCTATATGCACTATATAGTCTCCAATAGTAAGAGAGTTCAGCTCTGAAACAGCTACACTTTCGCTCTTTTTTATCTCTCTGTTTATCTTATACTTATGATACCTTTCAAAGAGCTGATGATCTGTATAGTAGCAACATTTAGTATCATTATCAATAAAACCACTATGAAGTGTCTGCTCTAACTGCTGGAAGAATATATTACGCTTACCTATTGAGTTAAAGATATTCTCTAATCGCTCTATCTGTGCCTTATTGCGTGTTAGTATGTAGGTGGTATAACCACGCAAGATATTATCATCTATATTGCTTGCTAGCAGTTCGAAATTTTTACTAAATGATGGCTGTAACGTTGTATTAAATTCAACCGTTGTTGCGGCTGGTAAGAGATCGCTATCACTCCTAAGATAAAATACCCTACTACCCCCTATATTCGAGATAATGGTTGAACCATCTGCCACCACATCGGCAGCATCAACACGCTTAGCAAGTAGTTTTTTATATATATCATCCAGCTTATGAGTTAGCTGCATAGGGTCGTCTATCCACACCGTAGACTCAACACCACTAATATCATCAATGAACTTAGTAAGTGGTTCACGTAGTGATGTTTCGGTCATCTCACGGATATATGGCACAATAACCACCCTATCTAACATCTTAGTAGATCGCTGACTAGCTATATCAAAAAGACGTATAGACTCAACCGTATCACCAAAAAAATCTAATCTATATGGCTGATTCTCTCCATACGAGAATATATCTACAATACCCCCACGTACAGAAAACTGCCCTGGTTCATATACAAAATCAACCTTTCTAAACTCATAGTTAATTAACATATCAACCAAGATAGCTATATCTAGTGTGTCATCAACTGATACCTCTGTTGAGTTATCAGCAATGGTTTTTGTTGTTACTACCTTCTCACAAATAGCCTCTGGATAGGTACATAGATAGAGAGACTCTCCTCTCTCTAGTGTTGAGATAGCACTTAGTGCTGCTGTACGAAGAACTACAGATGATAAATCCTCACTATCATACAGAATAGAGCGTTTAGATGCCGAAGGGAAAAACATAACCCTCTCCTCGCCCAATAGCTCTGTTAGGTCGTTAGCTATGTATGCTGCACTATCCTTACTCTCTGCCACAATAAGATGCAACCCGCACCTCTCTTGAGAGTAAGCCGCAACTGTAACAGCAAAAGAAGAGCCTACTAACCCTCTGATTAGCAAACTCTTCTCTTGTTTATTTATCAACTCAGCTAAGCTACCTCCTTTAGAGTATGACTTAACAATATCGTGTAACTCTCTCATAAAATACTCCTACTTCTCACTTTGCTCCTCAACATCCTCTTCGTAATCTGAGGTTGATACATTAGTTAATAACTGATTACCATTGCTATAATATTTCGCATCCACATAGCCAATACTCTCACTAGGCTCTATCTTAATGTAGCAACGATACTTCATCATCCACTTAACACGTATAGATATAAACCCTCTTGTTAGGTAGGCTGCAACAAATGGATGCACCTTAACCTTAATATATTTTAGCCCCATCTCGTCAACAAAGGTAGAGATTTGAGTCTCTATCTCACTATCAAACAGAAGTGATGATGTTATCTTACCTGTACCCCTACATGTTGGGCACAACTCTCTATTACTTATCTTGGCTACCGAACGCACCCTCTGACGTGTAATCTGCATCAAACCAAACTTAGATAGCGGAAGAATAGTGTGTCTAGATCTATCGCTACGCATAGCATCACGCATCATATTCAAGAGAGTATCTCTATTCTCTTGCTTGTGCATATCTATAAAGTCTATAACTATTATACCCCCCAAATCACGAAGACGTATCTGACGTGCAATGTGTTCAACCGCATTACAATTAACCTCAAAAGCTATATCCTCTTGCGAATCTGCATTACGCACCCTCGGCCCACTGTTAATATCAATAACATGCAGAGCCTCAGTATGCTCAATAATCATATATGATTTACGCTTGAAGGTTACTATCTTACCGAATAGTGATTTTATCTGTCTTGTTATCTCAAAATGGTCAAAGATTGGAAGAGTGCCTTTATAGTGTTTAACTATTTTTTCTAAATCAGGCTCTATTGACTTAACGTACGCCTTTATCTCTTCATAGGTATCTTTATCATCAATATGAATAGCACTATAATCAGCATTAAGCCTATCTCTTAGTATGGTATTGGCTCTGCTAGACTCATTATGAATCACTTTAACATCCTCAGCTCCAGCTAATTTATCTAAAGCCTCTTTCCATTTGCCTATCTGGATTTTTATATCGCCTTCAAGCTCTTCAGGCGTTGCATTGATAGATGCAGTACGCACTATTGCCCCGAAATTTTTCGGTAATAGACTCTTAACCAACCTCTCTAAACGTTTACTCTCATCTCTTGAGCGTATCTTCTGCGATACAGATACCTTACTATCAAACGGAAGGAGTACTATGCGACGCCCCGGTATAGAAATATCTGTTGTCACACGTGGTCCTTTGGTTGAAATTGCCTCTTTAACCACCTGTGTCAATATATATTTACCAGAACTTACAGCATCAGTAATCTTACCCAGCTTGATATTCTCAGAACTCTTTGGGAAGTCTGGGAATGAGTATATTCTACGTTTGCGAGCTGTTTCGACAAGATTTGTAAATGATCTAAAGTTATGACCTAAATCACAATAGTGCAAAAATGCATCTCTCTCGTGACCTATATCAACAAAACAGGCATTTAGTCCAGACATGGTTTTACGAACCTTGCCTAGATATAAATCACCAACACTAAAACCCATCTCTTTCTCTTCTCTATTAAATTCAGCTAGCTGACCCTCTTCAAGAAGAGCAATATTGATTAATTCGTCGGTGGTATTAATTACTAACTCCTTTGTTGTCATTTACAATTTGTTCTATTTATAATTTTATTATGTATTATTATCTCAAAAATTTCTATTTACTAGACCCACAAATTCGGATCAATGAAAATTTCCATTGGGGTTAAACTAAATAACCTAATTTCAAATTACTAGTTTAATGTTCGCTTTTTTCTAAATTGCTTTAGCTTTGGTGCGTTTCACGCACTATAACACCGGAGCGTACTTAAAGTACGTGAGGATTTATAGTGTGGGAAAGGTGACGAAGATGAAGTGATTTTGGGAAAAGCCCTCATACGCTCCACCAACTTTTTACACTGACCCGAAATATGGGTAACATACCCATAAACTAATACTAAAAAACCTAAAGAGCCTGCTATGTAAGTCGGTTCTTTAGGTTTCAAATCTTCTACAAAGTAGACTACTTCTTCTTATGTCTATTCTTTCTTAGACGTTTTTTTCTTTTGTGAGTAGCTATCTTATGTCTCTTTCTTTTTTTACCGCTTGGCATATCCTCAATTATTAATGTGTTAATATACTAACTCCGTTGGTTTTTGGCTAAAGAAAAACCTATTGAGCACTACTTCTTTACTTCTTTAACTTTCTGCACAAAAGATTTAGCTGGTTTGAAAGCTGGAATATTGTGTGCTGGTATAGTGATAGTTGTGTTCTTAGAGATATTACGAGCTACCTTCTCAGCACGCTCTTTGATAATATAAGAACCAAAACCTCTTAAATATACATTTTCTTGTCTTACTAGTGAATCTTTGATGTTCTCCATGAAAGACTCAACAATTTCTTGCACTAACGCCTTATCAGCTCCTGTGCTCTTTGCAATCTCGTTTACGATGTCTGCCTTTGTCATAATCTAAAATTTCCTTATTATTTTTACGTTGTTATAATTACTAATATTCTGCAAAGTTAGTGATTATATTTTAATTACCAATAATTTTTATTGATTTTTATCGCTGAAAATCACCGTATTACATAAAACATATTGATTTTCAATAACTTAAATACAGGTAATATATTTCGTTTTTATATCGAAATATCAATTACTTCAACACTCATCTTGCCTGATGGTATCTCAAACTCAACAACATCGCCTCGTTTTTTACCTAAAATAGCTTTAGCAATTGGAGTCCCTATAGATAGCTTACCATCTTTAATTGATGCTTCATTCTCAGATACGATAGTATATACCATCTCTTTCTTTGTAGCACAATTTTTTATGGTCACTTTACTTAATATTTGAACTGTATCTGTATTCATCATCGTTGTGTCCATAACTCTCGCCGTAGCAAATATAGCCTCAAGACGAGCTATCTTCATCTCAAGTAAACCTTGTGCCTCTTTAGCTGCGTCATACTCAGCATTTTCAGATAAATCTCCCTTATCACGTGCTTCGGCTATCTGCGCCGTAACAGCAGGACGCTCTACACCTCTTAAGTGGTCTAGCTCTGCTTTCATTTTATCGTACCCCTCTTGGGTCATATAAACTACTTTTGACATATAATATTTTCTCAATAAGTGTATTAAAAAATCGGAATTCCAACTATTTACACAGTTAGAACCCCAAGCATCATTCTATATTTTCGCTGCAAAGATAGTGCATTTTTTATTAAATACAAAAAAAATTATGTAATAATGAATTAAAAGTCTTATATTTGCCAGCAATACAAATGCATATTTCAAAGTATGACGAGAGATGAGTGGCTAGATGCAGTTCCTTTTGCAAAAATATTTTGTGCCGTGTCTTTGGGCATTGTGGCAGTGGGTGGTTTTAGCGAACCTCCTACCCTGCCTCTTCTCATACTACCACTAGCCATAGTGGCAACTATTTTGCTAAAAAAATATGTCTCATATTTCGCGATTTTATCACTAATACTACTTGGTGGTTCTCTCTCATATCTCGACAAAGATAGTAAACCGCCTTACAATATTGAACACACTTCGCACTATATAATCGAGCAAAAAACAACTCTTAAAGGGGTATATAAGGGCACAGAGCACCCCTCAAAGCATAAATTCCTAATTCTAGATTCTGACAGAAATTACAATCTTGGCGATACCATACACGCAACAGTGATATGCGAACCACTACAATTCTCGCATCACTCACTGCGTAAATTAGTTAGTAATCCTCGTAACATATCAACGGCTAAAATCATAGAGACCAAATCTATTGCCAGCAATAATCACTACACCGCACCCATTGCACCACTTATGGAGAGATTAAATAGTGCAGCTGAGGCGAGGCTAAAACAATTAAAAATATCACAAGATGATATAGAGGTGATAAATGGTATGATACTAGGCAATAGAGATAATATATCAAAGGAGACTCAAGAGCTATTTGCAGCCACATCACTATCCCACATACTAGCCATATCAGGGATGCATATAGGTATTATTTTTATGATAGTCAATACCCTTCTATTTGCACTGAGACGCTCTTTTAGAGGTAGGGTAATCTCATCTATAATCGTCATTGCAATATTATGGTTATACACACTATTCGTTGGAGCACCTATCTCAGCGATAAGGGCAACTGCTATGTTCTCGCTACTGCAAATAGTGCTACTACGTAGTTACTCCACAACACAGATATATAACTCACTATTTGCCGTTGCTACATTGATGATACTATACAATCATGAGAATCTTTTTGATGTAGGGTTTCAGCTATCATTCACAGCAGTGCTCTCTATTATCATATTCTCGCCAATAATAAATGGTTATATCCGAAAACGAAATATATTGACCGACATTATCTCTCTTACCATCAGTGCCCAACTACTCACAACCCCTATTATAGCATACTACTTCGGGACTGTATCATTTGTCTCAATAGCGTGTAACACAATAGGCTCGCTTACCATATTAGTAATTACCCTATTAGCACTCATATATATAATAGTGCCCAACGTGGCGGTTGAATATCTTTTAAATCTACTTTTTAACTCGCTGCGAGCTGTTTTAGAGTTTATTACTAATATACCCTACTCTCATCTCAGCGACATTAACTTTACAGTTATAGATATTATCTTCTACTATACTATTATAATTATCATTTTTATTCAAAAAAAACTATTGTTGTCCGGTAAAAAAATCAAAAAACCTAGTAACTACCTATC
>CAYJCU010000048.1:0-15142 GCA_964368765.1 uncultured Rikenellaceae bacterium | reverse complement strand
TCTTATATGGTGGGTTTTAGGGTAGATATGACGTGCATAAATTCAATCCTCAGGTGCGCCGGACACTACTATTTTTTTACGAATACTCTTTTAAAACCTTATTTACTATCTCTTCAACCCTGCCAATAGCTAATATCTCGATACCTTTTATCTTTTTTAATTGCTCAGTAGCAGCATATTTTGATACCACAATACGTTTGAAACCTAATCTAGCAGCCTCACTAACACGCACCTCAGTGCGGCTCGCTGGTCGCACCTCTCCCGATAAACCTATCTCGCCAGCAAAAGCAATATCCTTAGGCAGAGATATATCAAGAGATGATGACATGATAGATGCCACTACGGCACAATCTAAACCAGGTTCGCTAACCTTGAACCCTCCTGCTATATTTATAAATACATCTTTTGTCTGCATCTTATAGCCTATGCGTTTCTCTATAACAGCCAGTAACATATTTAGTCGTTTATTATCAAAACCTGTTGCCGAGCGTTGTGCCATACCATAGGCGGTGCCACTCACAAGTGCCTGTATCTCTATCAGATATGATCGTACTCCCTCTACCGTTGCACCAACTGTTATGCCTGCTAGCTCTTCGTCGAAATTGGTTAATAGCACCGCTGATGGGTTCTCTATCTCAACTAAACCCTGATTTTGCATCTCAAAAACACCTATCTCATGGGTTGCCCCAAAACGATTTTTAATACCACGTAGCACCCTATACACATTATTTGGGTCTCCCTCAAATTGCAGTACCACATCAACAATATGCTCTAATATCTTAGGCCCTGCAATAGAACCATCTTTAGTGATATGACCTATAATAAACATAGGAATACGACTCTCTTTGGCAACTCGTTGTAGGCGTGTGGTACATTCACGTATCTGCGAAACGCCACCTGCTGTATTATCTATACTCTCGCAATATAGTGTTTGAATAGAGTCTATAACAACCATATCTGGTCTACTCTCTAGTATGTGTGTTATTATTGTCTCTACATTTGTCTCTGTTAGTAGCATACAATTTTCACTATCGCCACCCCCTAAGCGTTCTGCCCGTAGTTTTATTTGCGAACTACTCTCCTCGCCAGATACATATAGCGTTTTGCGTGTAGAGCTATTGACAGATAGTTGTAGTGATAGGGTACTCTTACCTATACCAGGTTCGCCACCTAGAAGTATAAGCGACCCCTCAACAACACCGCCACCAAGCACACGATTAACCTCTTTCATACCCATATCTAATCGTGGGTTACTCTCTAGGGTAACATCTTTGATAGGTACTACTCTGTTGGTGTGTGTTGTGGCTGCGTTACTGCTTACCGAGCGACTACTATTACGGTTTGTAGATACTTTAAACTCTGTTAAAGAGCTCCACGCACCGCAATGTTTACATTTGCCTAACCACTCATTATGCTCTCCGCCGCACTCTTTACAAAAAAAGACCCTCTTCTCTTTAGCCATCTCTTACTCTTCTAGTTTTATATATATAGGTGTAATGGCCTGAATTTTATCTCCTTCAATAATCTTTTCAAGCATATCCATCTCTTTGCGTATAGAACCACTTATTGGATTTTTACTATATATATAGTTATTTATTAGAGACTCCATACCACTTCCGCCAGTTAAAGACATAAGTGTTGATAAGAAATCATCTTCAAAAGTGCGTACCTTAATACCATAATCATCGCCTAAATCTGCCATATCAGCAGCCTTCATAATGGTTTGGAGTAGAGTTCCGCTATTATCCACTAATCCGTGCTTGATAGCATCTACCGTACTCCATACCTGACCTTGCGCCACCTTATCAACCTCGCTGAACGACATCTCTCGCCCTTCCGTGATTGTATTCACAAACTGCACATATACACTATCAACACCCTTTTGCATAAAAGCACGCTCTCTGCTTGTCATCTTGCGAAAAGGGACGCCCATATCGGCTGATGGGTTTGTTTTAACTGTTCCGAAATGTACGCCAACTCTATCCTCAAGCAGTTCGCTAGCGTTGAACATAAGCCCAAAAACACCTATTGAACCCGTAAGTGTGTATGGAGATGCAACAATAGCATCGGCATTACATGCTATATAGTAACCGCCAGATGCAGCATAATCACCCATAGACACAACAATAGGTTTATGCTTACGAGCCTCAATAACGGCACGATTTATTATATCAGAGGCTAAGGCACTTCCCCCAGGGCTATTAACTCTAAGTACTATTGCCTTCACACTCTTATCTTTAGTTGCACGTTCTATTTTAGATACCAGTGTAATATCGCCCACCTCTCCTATGTTAAGAGACTCTCCACTTAATATAGTTCCATCGGCATATATAACCTCAACATAGTTATTGTGTGTTGTCTCATTCAAAGCATTCTGACTCACAGAGTGATACAGATTAAAGGATACCTTACTCTTAGATTGTTTAAACTCGCTAATATCTTGTTTATAAGCCACCTTATCTATAAAATCAGCTTTTAGAGCCTCATGCGGAGTTGATACCGCTAGCCCCGACGCCATAAGGTTTATATTGTTATAATCTATATTTCTATCTTTTGATATTGTTGTAAGCATCTGCTTCCATGTTACATCTAGTATTCGCTGAGTCTGCTTTCTGTTCTCTTCGCTCATACCCGTAAGAAGATAGGGCTCAACAGCACTTTTGTATTTGCCATACTTAAATACCTCAACATTAATATCAAACTTATCTAGTAACTCTTTAAAATATGGAGTAGTGCTACTAAGTCCATACCACGAAAAACTACCACTAGGTGCAAGATATATCTTATCGGCTACCGATGCAAGATAGTATGCCCCTTGAGAGTAGTGATCTGAATATACATATACACTTTTGCCCTCTTCTTGGAATATTTTTATCGCCTCACGCACCTCATCTATATTTGCTAGAGACATATTTAAACCTCTACTTAAATCCATAAATATAGACTCTATATTATTGTCATAAGCTGCCACAACAATGGTATTGGCAACACTCAGTGCTGAGTGATTTTCAATGAAACGCATAGAGGTTATATCAAACATATAAATAGGGTTATCAGCAGTTGATTCAACGATAGGTATCGAAAAATCCATTACTAACATACTCTCTTTTTGGGGTTTATAAACCACCTCTTGACTAGCAGTAAAGCCAGAGAAAAGTGATGATATAGATGCAGCAATAACAACTATCCCTAAAATGAATAGTAATCCACCTGATATAGCAAAAGCTAGTAACGAGGCGCAAAAGCTCTTCCAAAATGTGTTCATAATATTAGACTAATTTTTTTGTGTGTTACTATTCATTCTATCTTCAATAAAATTGGTTAGCTCAACAAACTGAGCTACCGATAGCTGTTCAGGGCGCATGGTGAAAAATGGGTGTGTATCGTCTTTTACTCCAAAAGCACCACCTACGGTATTACGTATCATTTTACGTCTATGTAAGAAGGTCTCTTTAACTACTCGCTTAAAAAGCACCTCATTGCAATCTAACTTATCAACACCATTGCGAGTAAGCCTAATAACAGCACTCCTCACTTTAGGGGGAGGGTTAAAAACATCCGCCTCCACGGTAAATAGATACTCTATATCGTAATATGCTTGTAGAAGTACGCTTAATATACCATAATCTTTACTACCTGGAGGAGATGCAAGACGCATAGCCACCTCACGTTGTATCATTCCCACTGATTGTGGAACAAAATTTTTGTACTCTAGTATTTTGAAATATATTTGCGATGATATATTATACGGAAAATTACCAACCACATTAACACTCTTACCCTCAAAAATCTCTTCAAGATTAAACTTTAAGAAATCTGCGAACATAAGCTGTTGGGTTAGTTTGGGGTAGTGTATATTAAGATACTCAACACTCTCACTATCTACCTCAGCTGCGTATAGATTAATATCATCACGCTCTAGTAAAAATTGTGTAAGCACACCAGTTCCTGGCCCTACCTCAAGGGTGATAGGTGTTATATCAGTTGTTACACTATCTGCTATTCTTTTTGCTATGGACATATCTGTTAAGAAGTGCTGTCCAAGATGTTTTTTCGGTTTTACGTACATTTTATCTGTTTTCTATATCCTACAAATGTAGGAATTTTTTTTATAATAACCTGAGTTTTGGAAGAAAAAAGTATGACTATTTCTTATCCAAAACTCAGGTTAATAACAAAATATTGTTATTGGCTATCTCAATTTTTCTATTGGTATTAAAATCTAACATTGCATTTATCGGCATTAGGTATTGATAATTAGCCAAATCATCTATTTTTACCTCTCTCTCATCTATTACACCATCTCTTAATAGGCGCCTTCTACAAGTGCCCTCTAATAGATAACTCGTGGGTGTTACCCACTTATCACCATCAAATAGTAGTATATTGCAAAATGAGGTATCAGTCACCAATCCTTTTTTTACTATTATTATATCATCTGCATCTCCTCGCTGTTGATATAGTTGATTAATAACAGCTCTATCCTCATATTTTTTATAGTAATCTATATAATCGCACTCTACGACCCTAAGAGAGTTTATAATTTTGGGGGTGTATGGTGTTATTGTAACCTCTTTAACCGATTGAGTATTATAACTTATTCGTAACTTATGCACCCCCTCTTTAGGTATTGTAAGAGGTTCAATCACTTCCGCTAAAGATAATTTTGACTCTTTAGATAGACGCTCTTGATGGTATGATAGGTGCTTAACCTCTCCATCCTCAATACATATTGTCTCAAAAAGTTGGTACATATATCTTTGTTATTAGTTCATTATACTCTTCGTCTAAATTACTCAGATGAGTTATCCCACCACCGCTACGATATAAATAGTTATCACTCTCTTTACAATGCTCAATGAATCTGATATTTACAGAGCTATTAAATCTTTCTCCGTCGAAATACCCCATAATTCCTGTATAAAAACCACGTGGCAATAGCTCGTAACTATCTATTATATCAACAGTCATCTCTTTCGGTGCTCCCGACACACTGCCTGCTGGTAGCATTTTAAATATAATATCACCCAGTCGTGCCTGCCAATCAGGCTCTAGTGTACCACACACCTCAGAGCTTGTTTGGTATATTGCCCCTTTAGCAGACTCTATACGATCTATATACCTGAATTTTGTTACCTCTATTCCGTGTGATACCATTGATAGGTCGTTACGTATCAGATCAACAATGGTGTAGTGCTCATACAGCTCTTTTTTATCGTTCAATAGATGGTTTGCAGCATCTGGTATCTCGGCACTAATAGTCCCTTTCATAGGGTAAGAGTATATCTTGTTATCCTCTATTTTGACAAATGTCTCTGGAGAGTAAAATACAAATTTATCCTGAAAAAGTACCTTATAACTAGCCTTAGCGGTGCTATATATGTTTTCAAGTGATATATTACCACCTATTGGTGTTGCGAAAGTTAAATTAAGGAGATATGAATCGCCATGTAGTATATGTTTTTTTACATTTTCGAAACTGGTAGTATAAATATCTTTTGATATAGGTGTGGGGCAGAGATGAGTGTCACCCTTATAGGGTAAAATCTCTCTACCAAGCTCTTTGCCATCAATAGCAATAGCTATATTGCAGCTCTTTAACTCGTCTATCTCAAATAGATAGCCATACTCTCCTTTGAAATCAACAATAAAAACAAAGGGAGTGCTATTTTTTGCTAGATAGTTAATCTTTGTAACTATTTCATCTCTATTTAATTGCTGCATCTTAAAAAATTTATCAATAAATCTTTTCCTCCCTCACTTATGTATGACTCTGGATGAAACTGAACGCCATAAAGTTTTAGTTCATTATTCTCAATAGCCATAATATCTCCCTTTTCATCTCTAGCCACTACTTTTAATCTACTATCAACACTCTTTACTACCCATGAGTGATAACGCCCCACCACCATACTCTCTTTACCTGAGAATAGCGTTGAGGTGGCATCGCACACAATAGCGGTGTTTACTCCGTGAAGTGGTGCAGAGTAGTTAGTGAGTTCAGAACCAAAATGTTTGCATATAGCTTGATGACCTAAACATATCCCCATAATTGGGAGAGTACCGATATATCGTTTTAATACCTCAAAAAGTGTAGGGTACTCTTCAGGCAACGAACCACCAGGCGAAAGAATAATATGAGAGTATTTTTCAATACAGTTTACATCTAATTGCGAACTACTGATTACATCTATCCTCATATCTGTTATCCCCCTTAACATATCAACAATATTGAATGTAAATGAGTCGTGATTATCAATTAATAGTATCATATTGTACCCTTATTGTATATGCTCTCTAGATAGCTGTTAAACTCTTTTCTGCTTTTTGTTCTTTGTTCATAAACCTCAGATGTAATATCACTTAGTGTTAGTGTTACTCTGCGTCGTCTTCTGAAATATAATAACGATGGGAGAGCAGCTAATATTGTAGTAATTATATTAGGCGTAGATGAGCGTCCGTATCTGCTAAAACTACTTCCCCAAAGACCCTCCATTCTTATTGCTATAACTTGAGTGTTTGGGGTTATGTGTTGCGATATATTGTGGGCTAGCTGCTTATTCCCTATCTGCTCTGAGCCGCATTTAGTAATCATTCCTGATGGGTATAACAGTATATTATCTCCGTCATTAAGAGCAGAAATAGCATAACTCTCTAACATCTGCGCCTGCATAATGCCCGCTCTACTTACACTAATATCAGGAACCGATATAGAGTTAAAACTTCGTATCACTCCACCAATAAATGGAGTTCTGACATAACCCTCATCAACAAACGGGCGTATAGGTGTCTCGTAAAGAGAGCAAAATAATATTATTGGATCTATTACAGCTGTATGGTTAGGTAAAAACAGGTAATTCTTATCAGAATCTAAACTCTCTATACCATTAACAACTATCTTATATCTGATAGATAATATATTTTTAACAAGATTCAGAAGTAGAGCAGGTATCTTAAATATTAGAGTGATTGTTGCCACAAGAATAATAACACCCAACATAAGAAACATGTAGGTAATATCAAGATATGTGGTTATTAGTGCCATTGATAATGAGGCAAATAGTATGAAAATAAACGATACCTGATTAAAATAACCTAATGCTAAAGATAAGAAACTACCCTTTGCAATATGTTGTATCGCACCATCAAGAGGCACTTTAAAGAATCCTGCTAAAAGGGCAACAATAAATATTGCTATACCGAAATATAACGTTGGTAACTCAATAAAAAATAGTGTGGTTAAAATTATGGCTAATAATATTCCAGATACAACACTATTCATATATCTATTCTGCTTTCTGAATATGATACCCGATAATACACAACCAAGAGTTATCCCCACAGCTGCCATTGATAATACAATACCTGTGTGCCATGAACTTATGTTAAGAACACTTTTGCAATATATCAATAATCCTATTTGAAGCGATGCCGCAAACCACCAAAATATTGAAAGAACAAATATAATGCTATTTAATCCCTTATACTCTCTTGATGCTCTATACATCTCAACAAGTGCTTTTATAGGATTGGCAGTATATTTAGTATCGCTACTGGTTGAGGGAGATTTCTTTATTGTTGAGGCAGATAATAAGCCCATTATAGCAATAATTCCGAAAAGAGAGTATACTATTAGGCGTGACGAAGGATTATCAACTAGAAAAGCAGCGACAAGCATTCCTGATAACATACCTAAGAAAGAGACACCCTCCATGCCTCCTATGCCGAAAGATATGCCCTTTTCTCCACCTATGTCTCTTACCAAGCCATATTTAGCTGGCGAAAATAGTGCGCTCTGAATGCCCATTAATAGAATCGCAGATAACACAATATGTATGGATTGATATATAAACCCTATCATAGCCAAAGCCATAATAGGTAATTCGGCCGCTTTAGCCCATAATACAATGTCTCTCTTGTCGTATCTCTGCGCAAGTCTACCTGCCAACGGAGATAGTAAAACGTAAGGTAATACAAGTGCCGCCGCAGCTATACTTATAAATAGAGCTTCACTCTTTGGTTCAACCCATGTTACTGCCACAAAACTAGCCACCGCCTTTAGGTAGTTATCATTTACAACCCCCCAAAAATTTGTTGTAAAAAGTGAAATAAACCCTTTTCTCATAACATCTATATCTAATTATGGTACAAAGATAATAACTTTATAATAAAAAATTGTTTATTTGTAAAGAAAAATTTTGTTGTATTTTATGTTGTTTTTGGTAAATTACCATTTTGTTACATAATACTACCGCGTAAATGACATAAATTTTTCAAAATTTTAAATAGTTTATTTTAAGTGATTTAGTGATTATTATTGTTGTTTTTATTCCTTATTGAAATTTTTTTTATGGTAATACATAATAAATATTGTAATGTTACGTTAGTGTTACATAAAGTAGACTAGGTTATACCTTTTTTTTTCTAACTGGTATAAATTTTGATTATTCAAAAATAGGATACTTTAGATATTTAGGTAGAAAGTAATATTAATTTTAGCATATAAATTTAGATTAGAAATGGACTCTAAAAGCTGGGAAAGATTAGAAAAAGTTATTAAGTGGGCAGGCATGTCTACACACGCATTTGCAATGAAGATTGGTATGAAACGTTCAGAAAATCTTTATCGTATTATGCGCAATAAAGAGAATGTAAGTATTAAGCTTGCAATGATGATAATTGATACTTATCCACAAATTAATCGCAACTGGCTAGTGTATGGAGAGGGAGATATGATTGTTGATGATGTGGATATGGGTGTTTCTCATAATAGTATCCCATATTATTCTGTATCTATTGAGGGCTTGATGGGTGATTTTGATGGAATTAAACCTGCATATAAGTTGCACCTTCCAATGTTTAATAATGCTGATTTAGCCGTAAATTATGCTGATAAGGCTATGGAGCCTGCTATTCCTACGGGTTCTGTAATAGTTTTACGTAAGCAGGCAAAAGATTTTATTATATATGGTCAAACATATTATGTAGAGTGTGATGAGTTATCAGTTGTTAGGGTGGTTCGTAAAAATGATGCAGATGATAGCGAGGTGATTTTAGAGGCTATTAATAGCGAAAAATATGATAATATAACTATCAAAAGAGACTCTATAAGGTGCTTATATTATGTGTGTGGTGCTATAAATAGATTATAACATAAGTTTTAAAATGATATTATCCCTCTGATTTCAATTATTGTGTCAGAGGGATTTTTTATACTTTATTATTATGGTACGATTGATTATGATTTTATTAGCTGTACTTATTGGTCAAACTGGTATAGCACAAAAAAATGAAAAGATGAAATTAAAAGATTTGACAGCAGAAGAGAAGAGAGTTATTATCGATAAGGGGACTGAGGCTCCATTTACTGGTAAGTATACAAATCATAAACAATCAGGTACTTATGTGTGTAAACAGTGTGGGGCGCCCTTGTATAAATCAGAAGATAAATTTGATTCGCATTGTGGATGGCCCTCTTTTGATGATGAGATTGAGGGTGCGGTTAAGAGAGTGCCTGATGCTGATGGAAGGCGCACTGAGATAGTATGTGCTAAATGTGATGGGCATTTAGGTCATGTTTTTGAAGGCGAGGGCTTTACTTCAAAAAATGTAAGACACTGTGTGAACTCTATATCTATGGATTTCATACCTGATAACAGAGAGGCTATATTTGCGGGAGGGTGTTTCTGGGGTGTAGAGCACCTTATGCAAGAGCAAGATGGTGTTGTAAGTGTTGAATCTGGGTATATTGGGGGTAGAGGGAAAAACCCAACTTATGAGAGGGTGTGTAGTGGCGACAGTGGTTATGCTGAGGCTGTTCGTGTTATATATAACCCTGAAAAGGTTGATTATGAGACATTAGCAAAACTATTTTTCGAGATTCATGACCCCGAGCAAGTGGATAGACAAGGACCTGATAAAGGTACTCAATATCGCTCAGAGGTGTTTTATCTTGATGAAGAGCAGAGAGTTGTGGCAGAGAAACTAATCTCTATCTTAGAGGCTAAAGGGTATGATATAGCAACTAAAGTAACAAAGGCAACAACATTCTATCCTGCTGAGGGTTATCATCAAGATTACTATGTAAAGACAGGGAAACAACCCTATTGTCATTCATACGTAAAGCGTTTTTAGATTGTTCGATATAGCGAACAAATTTCAGAAAAATCACAGTAGGTGCAGCTAGTTACATCTTCGCACCTCTCAAAAGGGGTAGTGGTGTCGAGTAGTGATGTTAAAATAACTTTCATATTAGCCTCAAATACCTCGCTGACATAACTATATGATTGTAGCCTACTATCAATATCTTTTATATTAAGGTGTGGCGAGTAACTAGCTGCTGCCATCTCTCCTACATGGTATAGTGCAGGTGTGGTATTAACACCCCCATTTTTCTGTGAAAACAGATGACAATATATAAATGATTGGATATATGGTTTACTCTTTTTACTACTAAAAAACAGATCGTCTATTGTTGTTGGCTTATCGCTACTCCCTGATTTATAATCAATTATCATATACCCACCATTTGCAAGCCTATCTACTCTATCTATCTCTCCATAAAATGGCACACCTGCAATTGTACCATTAACAGGCTCTTCTAAAGCCGCAATAGTAAAGCCATCTTTGCGTTGCAAATCATAGTTAATAATATTTCTGATATATCTTGATATGGTTTTAGTATTATAAAGTATATCAGCACTTAGCGACTCTTTATGTTCGCCAGCCCACCTATTTATATGCTCTTCAACAATATTTTTTATCTTGTCGTCTGTAATACGACTAAGATGCGCTAATGTGTCATTGTTAGACATATTAATTAGTGGCTTATATATATCTTCTATCGAGTGGTGGAGGGTATTTCCCCTTTCAATAGCATTAAACTCAATCTCTCGTGATTGCTCTTCTTTATCTATTTTTAAAATCTTATCATAGTAGAACCTAACGGGACATATCAGATAGTTATAAAATGATGATGCTGAGATAGCTCTCTTACCCACTTTTATACTATTAATATATGATAATGTGTCCCCCTCTTTAGTTATTGGTAAAGAGCTAGGAGATTTTAGAGATAAATCAACGGTTAGGTTTATCTCTTTAGTTATGTGTGTGTTATCGTATTTCAGTTGATGTATGTATCGTGTAGGCTCTCCGCTACTCATCTCATCGCCTGATGATACATACGATATATCTACCATATTGGCACGTTGCAGAAGCCTATAAAAATAGTATGAGTATATAGATTGGTGATGGCGTGCTGTTGGCATTCCATAACCATCTCGTAAATTAACGGGAATAAATGATGCTCCTATGCTCTTGGATGGGAAATTATCCTCTTCAACTGATAGTATTAGCACATTTTCAAAATCAAGTGTCCTACTCTCTAATATCCCCATTACCTGAATGCCAATAAGTGGCTCTCCCTCATAAGAAATACGCTCTCTACTTAAGTGTTTACGCAGAAGAGAGTAGTATATTTTATCGCTCATAATACCCTCATCTAACAGTGTAAGGCTATCGCATAACCCTTTAATAGCGTTATAACATTTATATAGTGCTTCATGCTCACTTTTCGAGATAATATCTGTATCAGCTGCTACACGATTAATTATCCAAAGCAGATAGTTACTTATATCTCTCCATCCGTTCCTCTTGTGAAAGATATTACTTGTTGTGTTGTCTAGTGATAACTCGCTAGATTTATAATATATTTTATTGCTCTTGAGTACATTTTGTAGGCTCTCAAGAGTGTTTTTCTCAATTATGGACTGCAGTAGAGGATTTGATACTATTAAGCTTATATCTTTGTAGTAAAACTCTGTGTCATTGGTTGTTTGCAAAGATATAAGAGACTCGATAATATTGTATGTCATAGTCAAACGAACCTCATAACCAGCCGTTATATTTATATGCTCAATATATGAAGGAATAGCATGCAGTACAGGCATTAGCATACTTTCATCGGTTAATATTATTGCAGTCTCAGCACCCAGTTTCTCACCGTTGCTGATGGCTCTCTGTTGGCACTTCTCTATAAATTCCCACACATATCTGCTCTCAATAGATTTTGAGGGCGATTTTAATATGGTTATTTCTTTCTCACTCTTATAGTTATCTTTAGTTGATTTATTATCCTCTCCGTAGCTCGCTATATTTTGGCGTAAGAAAAACCCCGCCTCGTTATTTTTAGCATTGAGATAAAATTTATCACTATCCCACATGAAAAGTGTTGAGCCATTGGCTTTAAGAGAGTCGAAGAGTATCTTCTCAGTACTACTTAACACATTAAAACCTATTGCAGCAAAAAGCGAGTTAGTAGGTATAACTATCTCTTTTGATATTAATTTCTCAGCAACATCACGGCAAATCATACCTTGATACCCTATTTTCAGTTCTCGCAATTGCCTTTTAAATTCGCAATATATAGGGTATAGTGTCTTCCATATATTAAAAAAATACTCCTTCTCGCTAGAGTTACGTGAAGAGTTATATATCCTCCAAAAACGGGCAATCTCTTCTGCATCTTCATCGTTTATGTAGTCGAAACGGCTCTCTATCTCTCGCAAATCGCCACTATTCTCAAACACCTTACGTGCATCAACCATATAGTTATCTATCGCCTCAAAATCATTTAGTAGCATATCGCCCCAATAGTAGAAAGAGTCGAAACTCTCTTTGTGATATTGCGAGTATACACTATATAATATTGATAGTAAGCGTATTTTATCTGCCACAACAGCATCTGTAAGAGAGCTAAATACCTCTCCAATAGAGTAGTATTTAGGTTGCCAAATAGGTGTTCCCTCTTTTGAAACTATGTTATTGAGAGCACGATTGAAAAATAGAGTAGCTCTCTTACTCGGCATTATTATCGTAACATCTGAAATATTACTCCCATAATGATTATGTAGTGTCTCTACACACTCTTCAATAAAACTTTTCATAGTTATAAATGCAATATTACATAGGTATTATCAGCTATTTATGTTTTCTTATCGGAAATTTAGCCCTAAGCCAACGAGGGAATACTATCACACCTATTACTAGATATGGATAGTAGGTTATTAGTCTCCATACAAGAGCAATAATAATAGCTATACCCACCGCAGGGAAGAACTCTCCTAGATACTCTTTAAAGAAAAATTCTGAGAAACCACTACCCCCTGGCGTAGGCATTACTAACATCATAACCCACATAATAAACTGCCTAGCAAATAGTAAGAAATGGTCTGTTGAGTCAAAGAAAGCCATCAGTATTGCATTAACTACCAAATAGCGAGAGCTCCACGAAAGAAAGGTTGAGCCTAATGCTTTTAGCCAAAATATAATACCTTTCCTTTTTAACTCTTTTGAACTTACTATTATATCATCTCCACTCCTAACAGCTGCATCACGCCATTTACGTAACCATTTGATAGAAAAAACCTTAACTATTATCCACTTCAATCCACGAGGTCTGATAAAAAGACCATAAGAGATAAAGAATGTGTATATTGTTTTTATAAGATAACCTGCTATGAAAAATGAGAATATTGTATCTCCCATACCTCCTGATAGGTTGGGTATGGTGAATAGTGCCTTTTGCCCAAGTGTAAAATAGAAAACTGGGAACATAATGACAAAATACAGCTCATCTAAAAATGAGGTTAATAGAACCAATGCCGACGATTCACCGACACTTATTCCTGCCTTATGAACATAGATAATAGCGAAACTGGTACCCCCAACAGCTGATGGTGTTATGGCAGATGTAAACTCCCATAGCATTATTACACGTGTTGCCTCAATCCAGCTTATCTTATCCCCTGCCAACACCTTAAGACGTATGATATAGCCAATGTCTCGTCCAAACATAAAAAGGATAGCAATCATCAACCAAAAAAATGAATTACCATCAAAAGTTAGTTGTCTAACTGCTTCAGCATCATAATCGTTGTATATCATATAACCCACAACACCTAGCCCTATAATAATCGGAAAGACAATGTTTCTAACCTTAATTTTTCGTAACTCAGTCTCTTGAGCTTCGTTCTGTTTTTGCATATCTGCTCTTTTTTTAATATATTTGCCCCAAAGATAATGATTTATGATGGTACTACCAAATTTTAATTCTACTATAAAACAGTTTGCACAAATAAATGGTTTTGTGTTGTGTGGCGTGTCACGTGCTGAGCATGTAGATGAGAGGGTAGTAGCACATCTTAACAGTTGGATACAAAGGGGATATAATGCCAATATGGATTGGTTTAATCGTAATAGAGAATTGCGTAATGACCCATCTTTACTATTAGATAATGCAAAGACAATAGTCTCATTTGCGGCAGAGTATCCACTTGTTGAAAATAGTAATATAGCTTCGTATGCCCATAATATAGATTATCACTTTTCTCTTAAAAAACAGCTTAGTAATGTTGTACAACAGCTATTTGAACACTATAATATAGAGTTTGAATATAGAATTTTTACCGATTCAGCCCCGATAGCCGAGAGATATTGGGCAGTACAAGCTGGATTAGGTTGGATAGGTCGTAGTGGTATGCTTATAAACAGAGAGTATGGGAGTAATATTCTCCTTGCTGAGATAGTGTGTAGCGTAGAGAGCGATGAATATGATGTGAGCTCTGATTTTAATGGCTGTGAGGGTTGTTATGAGTGCGTTGATAACTGCCCTAATAGTGCAATAAATAGAGATAAAACAGTAGATGCAACACGATGCCTATCATATCTAACAATAGAGCATCGGGGCGATTTTACCTTAGAGCAACAGCAGATGGTGAGTAGAACAGAGAGCCTCTTTGGGTGTGATAGGTGCCTTGATAGTTGTAGGTGGAATAGACAGCATAATAGGGTATTACCCACTATTAGCATAGGTGATGAGATACTTCTGTCTACCAATTCGCAATTTAAAAAGAGTTACGGCATAACACCTCTATTTCATGCAGGTTTGAAAAGTATCAAACGTAATTATTGTGCAGTTATGCATGACGATTCGCAATCAACAATAAAATGATGATTTTAGTGGTCTTCCATACTTGGTGTTTTTTTTTAGTAGTGTCCGGCGAACCTGAGGATTGAATTTATACACGTTATATCTACCCTAAAACCCACCATATAAGATGGGTTGTGGATATTATTTGTTTTG
>CAYJCU010000047.1:0-15357 GCA_964368765.1 uncultured Rikenellaceae bacterium | reverse complement strand
ATTGCAGGATAGGCAGTTACTAGGTTTTTTGATTTTTTTACCGGACAACAATAATTTCTTATCAAAAAAATACCCAACTAGCAGATATTATTTAATGCTTGTGTTAGTTTTAGTAACTCTTCGTTTGTTATTATGTATTGCGGCATGATATATACCAATCTACCAAATGGACGGATCCAAACCCCATCTTTAACAAAGGTAGCTTGTAGGCTCTCCATATCAACACTCTCTTTCATCTCAATAACACCTATTGCACCCAATACACGAACATCGGCAACCTTATCACTATTAATCAGTGGAGATAATTGCTCATTTAATATGCTCTCTATCTCTTTTATTCTCTCTAGTGGCGAGTTCTCAGTTATCATATCAATAACCTCGCACGAAATAGATGCTGCCAAAGGGTTAGCCATAAAAGTAGGGCCGTGCATAAAGTTATGAGGGTGGTTATTGCTAATGGTATCTGCAACAATAGGTGTTGTTATGGTAGCTGCAAAACTCATATAGCCACCTGTAAGTGCCTTACCTAAACACATAATATCTGGTGTTATCTCTGCCCACTCGCAAGCAAACATCTTTCCTGTTCTTCCAAAACCTGTTGCTATCTCATCAGCAATAAGCAAAACATCATATTTATTACACAACTCACGTACCCCTTTAAGATAGTTAGGATGGTAGAATCGCATACCACCTGCCCCCTGCACAATAGGCTCAAGGATAAAGGCTGCCATTGATGTATGGTTTTGCAAGAAAATCTCTTCTAGTTGCTCTAGTGATGTATTATCCCACTTATCATTAATCTTAATAGATGGCATAGGAACAAATATCTGCTCAGGTAGACGATTGCCATATAGCGTATGCATACCTCCAACAGGATCGCACACACTCATAGCATGCCATGTATCACCATGGTAGCCCCCCTCTATTGTAGCAATACGCCTCTTTAGGGGTTTATTACGTGCATGCTGGTATTGCAGAGCCATTTTTATTGCCACCTCAACAGAAACAGAGCCTGAATCACTATAAAACACTCTGTCTAAAGGTTTAGGTACTATAGATAACAGTTTCTGTGTCAATTCAACAGCTGGGCGGTGTGTCAGCCCTCCGAACATAACATGCGACATTTTATCTATCTGTCTCTTTGCCGCCTCATTAAGGCGTGGGTTATTATATCCATATATAACACTCCACCAAGACGACATACCATCAATAAGTCTCTCGCCTGTTGATAGTTCGATATATACACCATTACAACTCTCAACGGGATAAACACGCAACGGATTAACCATTGATGTGTATGGATGCCATATATGCTCTTGATCGTATTTTAATAATTCTGTTATCTCCATAATTCTAAAATTTAAATTTATAAATTGTTTGTTGGTGATACCTCTCTCCTTTATCTATCACTACCCTATCAATAGTGTCGTAGGCAATATTCTGTGGAGCAATAAGCACCGCCTCACGCTCTTTAAACTCCTCTCCATTATAGTTAAAACCACACCCCTCAATGGTGTCGCAACTGCTCATATAAAGAAGTGGTTGAGTAGATAAAATATCAACCTCTACTCCACTCTCTTTTGAGCGTAATGTTGCATGGTGCTTAACTATACTCTCTCTTTCAAAATCAACTATCCAGTAATCATCATACTCGTCTGTAATAGCTTTATATTCGCTAAAATCATAAATAGTATCATGAGCCTCAGATATATTTCCATTTGGTAGTAGTTTATTATCTAACTCAACATAGCTATTGCTATTAATCATTATCTCACTATCCTCTCCGAGAGTAAAATAGATAAATGGTGCTATATTAGCCACTGTCTTACCATCACTCTCAGCCATTACTGTGATGCTAAGCTCGTTATTTTCTGTTAGTGTATAGCCCACCTCTATACCCAATTCAGAGGGATAACCCTCTTCTGATGCAGGTGATATATAACTAAAAACAATCATATCATCCTCATATCTAGCTTGCCATAATTTTGAGGCTAGAGAGTTTATACCACCATTATAGTGGGTAGTGCGTTCGTTGGAGGTTAGTTTATATTTAACACCATCTAACTCTATACTCCCTTTAGCTATTCTACCAGCATATCTACCAACACATTTACCCATATATAACGAATCACTCAAGTAATCTTTTACATCTGGATATGAAAGTGTTAGCCTCTTGCCGTTGGGTGCTATTATACTCTCAATAGCAGCTCCACTATTAAGAAGAGTTACACTCAAACCACTATTATTGGTAAGAGTGTAACGCAATATAACATCCCCTTCAGGAGTAAATCCAACAATATGTTGCTCTATTTCCATAAGTTATTTGGGTAAGTGCCATCCGCTATTAGATTCTCAATCTTAGCAACAACAAATGGTCTATCCTCTTTATATGTAACACCAAACCAAGTAGCCTCACTTGTTAATACCTTCATTCTAGCAATACCACGATTTTTAAGCTCTGTAGTAACTGTAGGAATCAAAAATTCTGCTTTAAGATCATTTCTCTCTATTGCATCATCAAGGAAACTCTTGAATTGCTCATCACAATAACCGAAATAGTCAGGAGTAAAACCGAAGAAATTCATAGATACAGGCGAGTTCATATCTAAATCTATCTCATCGCCCTCTGGTGTACGATACACTGCACCATCTCCCTTTTTAACAATCTCTTTGCGCTCGTTAATCTCTATCATATAACCATTCTCATCAACCTCAGCTACGCCACGTGATACCGAACCAAAGTCTGATAATGTTTTAGATAGTGTGTAACCTACCATAGCATACTCTCCGCTCTCTCCATCTACACTACGCAGATAATCTCCTAATACAGCAAAAGCCTCAGCACCATAGAAATCATCAGCATTAATAGCTGCAAAAGGGGTAGTAACAGCATCTTTAGCTGCCATAATAGCGTGGTTCGTTCCCCATGGTTTCTCTCTTCCTTCTGGTATAGAATAACCCTCAGGTAACATATCTAGCTCTTGAAACACATACTCAACCTCTATTTGTCCACCAAATCTTTCAGCCGAGAATACCGATTTAAAATCTTCTGCAAATGAGTGGCGAATAACAAATACCACTTTGCCAAATCCTGCACGAATAGCATCATATACTGAATAGTCTAAAATAGCCTCTTTATTAGGGCCTACGCCATCCATCTGTTTAAGTGAGCCATATCTTGAGCCCATTCCAGCTGCAAGGATTACAAGTGTTGGTTTTTTTTCCATAATTTTACTGTTTTAAATATTAATACGTTGATTTTATTTGTAAAGCAGATTTCTTACGGCAAATATATAACATTTTGTTGGTATATAATTCAATTTTGAGATATTTTTTTTGTTTTTTTATTGTTAAGTAATTACACAATCAATAATTTTGTGTATATTTGCAGTGGTAAAATTTGAAGTAATAGTAAAGAATAACAGTGAAAACTCAAAATATAATTATACTGATAATCTCTATCTCAGTGGTTATCATAGCAGTAGTAATATCTATATGGTTATTTCTATCAACATCGCTTGTAGGTTCATTAAAACTGGTTGGTGATGATGGTATAATACCTACTGAGACCTTCTTAGATAATGTTCTTCCGCAAGATAGAAAACTAACATCTAACGAACTTCTTTTGCGTTACTATATGGGGCAACAAGAGGAGCAGATGATTACGGCAGGAGCAGTTATTCGTGCCATAAAAAAAATAGACTCTTTAGACAGAGAATTAACACTGTGGAAAGCCTATTCGCAAAACATTATGGATGTTATTAATCGTGTTAAAGAGCCTCTAAAGGCTGATACAATATTAGCAGATGGAAGAACAATGAATGATGTAAAGAGTGTTAATATTATGCTTGACTCTATTCTTAGAGAGAGAACCCTAGAGCCACTATCGCAAATGAACACAATTACAAAGCAGTCTCGTAGGTTATCTATACCCCTTATGGGTAATGTGATAAAAAATTTCAGTTATGATTCTGAAAGATATGCAATACTAATAGAGCCTAAAGATGTTAAAAATAGTGCTGTATCTAGTATAGACTCAGGTACAATATTATCATGTATCTGGACTCCTAGTGAAGGGTATGTTATGTATATCCAGCACAGTGGCAACCTAATATCAATATATAAAGGGTTTAAGAAACCTATTAAAGATGTAGGAGACAGAGTTAGTGCTAGAGAGGTAATAGCCTATATGTATGTTGAAAAAGATGGATCTATTATAGACGATTCGTCAGATAATAATACAACAGACATAATTAACGATACACTATTATCGTTTGAGTTATGGGAGGGGGGTAACCCTATCGACCCAGAGAGATACATAGTATTTAAGTAGGGAGGGTGTTAATGGCAACAGACAAACAAAATATAGCTATACTAGGTGTAACAGGCTCAATAGGTAGTCAGGCATTAAAGGTTATAGATAATCTACCAGATAAATTCTCGGTGGGGGCTATGAGTGCGGGTAGTGATTGGGAGAGTTTAGCTACTTTAGCTCTAAAATATAAACCACAAAGAGTGGCTATTGCTGATGATAGATACTATCACAATCTAAATAGTGCTCTTGCGGGCAGTGGTATAGAGGTATTAGCTGGCGAAAAGGGTATCGAAGAGCTATCTATAACAGATGATATTGACTGTGTCTTAGCTGCCATTGTGGGATATGCTGGATTAGCACCTACTATCAATGCCATTAAACATAAGAAAAAAATAGCACTTGCCAATAAAGAGACTTTAGTAGTAGCAGGCGATTTAGTAACGGAGTGTGCTAAGGCCAACGGTGTTGATATTATTCCCGTTGATTCAGAGCACTCAGCTATATTCCAATCACTTGTTGGCGAGGTCTCTCCTATTGAAAAGATAATATTAACCGCTTCAGGTGGTCCTTTCTTGGGTTATAATGCTGAGCAACTCAAACAGGTTACTGTTGCCGATGCTCTTAAGCACCCTAAATGGGTTATGGGGCAAAAAATAACAATAGACTCTGCTACTCTAATGAATAAGGGGTTAGAGGTTATTGAGGCTGCATGGTTATTTGGATTAACAGCTGATGAGATTGAGGTGGCTATCCATCCACAATCTATTGTTCACTCAATGGTTCAGTTTGAAGATGGCGCTGTAAAAGCACAACTAGGAACACCAGATATGATGATACCTATACAATATGCTCTAACTTATCCAAATAGGATGAAAATAGATGGTGAGAGAGTTAATTTTATAGGTAAAAGTTTAGATTTCAAAGCACCTGATTATAAACTATTCAGATGTCTTGAGATAGCATACAATGCTTTGCGTAATGGGGGGAATACTCCGTGTGTTATGAATGGGGCTAATGAGGTTGCTGTTTCTGCCTTTCTAAATGGAGATATAACATTCACTCAGATACCAGAGGTAATAGAGGGTGCAATAAGTAAGGTTGATTTTATAAAATCGCCTACACTTGAGGATTATATTGAGAGTAACTTTGAAGCTCGCAGATACACAGAAGAGATAATAAAAAAAATATAAAATAATAGTTAAATTTAAGTATGGAAGTAGTAATTAAAGCATTACAATTTATTCTGAGCCTATCAATACTGGTGGTTCTACACGAATTTGGACACTTTTTCTTTGCCAAATTATTTAAGATAAGAGTAGAAAAATTTTATCTATTCTTTAACCCTGGCTTCTCTCTGTTCAAATTCCGCATTGGCGAAACAGAGTATGGAATGGGATGGGTTCCTTTTGGCGGTTATGTAAAAATTGCTGGTATGGTTGATGAGTCGATGGACAACGATTTCATGAATCAACCACCTAAGGAGTATGAGTTTAGAAGTCGCCCAGCATGGCAGCGTCTATTAGTAATGATTGGCGGTGTGCTTATGAACCTAATTACAGCTGTTACTATATACATATTTATGAGTATGTCTTATGATACCTCATACATAGATAATAAGCATGTTACTGATGGTTATGCTTTTAGTGAGTATGCTAAAGAGATAGGCTTTATGGATGGCGATAAGATAGTATCGGTTGATGGCAAAAGTTATGGTAACTTTAAAAACATAGTACACGATATTATTGTAGGTGCACCTGAATATGTTGAAATTGAGCGTAATGGCGAAATTATGCGTATTGAGATGAAAGAGAGTTATATTCCTCAATTGCTCAAAGAGACCTCTTTTATGAATGTGCGTATCCCTATGATTGTTGGCACTGTTGAAGAGAATACCCCAGCCTATATAGCAGGTCTTATGCAAGGAGATAGCCTTACAGGTTTGAATGACAAAAAATTCAAATATAAGGATGAGTTTACCTCAGAGCTAAAAAAGAGCTTAAACAGCATTATCAAGATAGAGTTTATGCGTGATGGTAAGCTATACTCTACAAGAGTCCGTTTAGGAGATAAGCCTCTATTTGGCATATACGTTGATGAGCAACGTGGCATACAAAACTATATTATTACTAGCAAGAGCTACTCATTCTTCGAGGCAATACCTGAGGGTTTCCGCAGAGCAGGTAGCACTATAAGTAGCTATATAGATCAAATGAAGTTGGTATTTAACCCTAAGACTGAGGCATACAAATCAGTAGGTAGCGTTATATCTATGGGTAAAGTATTCTCTCCTGTATGGGACTGGCACCATTTCTGGCACTTAACAGCTCTATACTCTATTGTATTAGCAGTTATGAATATACTACCTATCCCAGCACTTGACGGAGGGCATGTAATATTCTTATTGTATGAAGTGGTTGCAAGACGTACACCTAACGAGAAATTCATGGATTATGCGCAAATAACAGGTATGTTCTTACTATTTGCTCTAATCTTATTGGCTCTCGGTAATGATATATATAAGCTATTTACATAATGATTGAGGTTGAAGATAAACTACTCTCAGAGGATATATTTGAAGAGTATTTTTGTTGTGATTTACAGCACTGCAAAGGAGAGTGTTGCGTAGAGGGAGATTCGGGTGCTCCTCTTGATGAAGAGGAGATAGCCCTTATAGAGGATAACCTAGAATATATACTACCCTATATGCAACCCGATGGTGTGGCAGCCGTTGAGCGTTATGGAGTATCTGTTATTGATAGTGAGGGCGACCTTACAACTACCCTGATAGATGGTGGCGAGTGTGCTTTTGTCTTTAGAGATGGCGATATTGTATTATGTGCAATAGAGAAGGCATTTCGTGAGGGTAAGATAGATAATGTTAAACCTATTTCGTGCCATCTATACCCTATCCGCCGCAAACGTTTTAACGGAGGTATGGAGGGTCTCAATTACGATAGATGGAGTATCTGTTCGTCTGCTATTGAGTGTGGCAAAAAACAGAAAGTTAAAGTGTATCAGGGTGTGAAGAGTGCACTTATAAGAGCCTATGGTGAGACATTTTATCAATACTTAACAGAGGTAGATGAAATTTTAGAAAACGAAAAAAGCAATTAATGGATAACAATCTAAGAATAGCGATAGTTTACGATTTTGATGGTACATTAGCACCAGGTAATATGCAGGAGTATGATTTTATTCCTGCCGTTGGTAAACGCAATGAAGAGTTTTGGGAAGAGAGTGAAAAGTTGGCTAATAGTCAAGATGGAGATGCCATACTTGCCTATATGTATAACATGTTCCGCCATGCTAAAAATAAAGAGCTATCCCTTCGTCGTGAAGCATTTATTGAATCGGGCAAAAAGGTAAAACTATTTGAGGGTGTAAAAGAGTGGTTTGCTATTATCAATAAATATGGGGAGGAGAGAGGTGTTATTATCGAACACTATATCAACTCTTCAGGAATTAAGGAGATGATTGAGGGTACATCAATTGCTCATGAGTTTCGTAAGATATACGCCTGCTCTTTTTTCTACGATGTTGATGGTGTAGCCTTCTGGCCATCGGTAGTGGTTAATTACACCACAAAAACACAGTTCTTATTCAAAATAAATAAGGGGGTTGATTCGGTTACGGATAATGTAGAGGTAAATAGGTATATTCCAGAGGAAAAGAGACGTGTACCATTCTCAAATATGATATATTTTGGTGATGGAACAACAGATATACCATCTATGAGGCTTGTAAAACAGATGGGAGGGCACTCGATAGCTGTTTTTGATCCTCAATACAAAGATGACACCGATAAGATGGAGCGAATAGAGCAGCTTAAAAAAGAGAAACGTGTTGATTATGTCATGCCTGCCGATTATCGTGAGGATGGAGCCACTATGGAGTTAGTAAAAAGAATAATAGACAAAATAGATAGTATTAATAGATTAAGAGATGCAGGAGAGAGTAAAGAGTAGATGGGCTTTTGGCCATTTAACACTTGTAGGGATAGCATTTGTATTGTTATCCTTACCTTGGCTTGGTGCTACCCCACTCTCGCTCTTCTTTGCCTTTATACCACTACTGGCTCTTGCTGAGAGTTGTTCTGCTAAGCGTTATCTTGGTTGGGTTTCTTTTACCCTCACCTTTTGGGTTATACTAACTCAGTATTGGATTTACCATGCCACTATTGCTGGCCCTATCGCCTCAGCAGTTGTTCAAACAATACTTTTCTCTATACCATTTATCATATATAAAATATCAATAACTCGTTCAACACGTGCTCTAGCATACACTCTATTTGTAAGCTCATGGATAGCAATAGAGTTTATATACACTCATAATAACGAGGTGTCGCACCCTTGGATAATTTTAGGGAATGGCTTTGCTGAAAATATTAAACTAATACAGTGGTATGAATATACAGGTGTATTTGGTGGCTCGTTATGGGTGCTTATAGTTAATATTTTGATTTTTGAGTACCTGCGTATTAAATCAAGAAAAAGAGCAGTTAATGTTCTACTAACTATCATCTTACCTATTATTATCTCTCAAATTATATATCACACATATAAAGAGAGTGATAATCCTGTTAAAATAAGTGTTATACAGCCAAATATAGACCCTTATTTGGATAAGTTTGATGGTATGACACAACAGAAACAGAACACAATAATCAGAGATTTAATATCTCAAGCTCCTAAAGATGTTACTTTTGTTGTTACACCTGAAACGGCTGTAAATGATAATATTGATATTGATTCGCCTACAAACAGCTACTCAATACGCTTTTTTCAGGATTATATGCGTAAAAACTACCCCGAAACATCGCTTATCCTTGGGGCTACAATGTTTAAATTCTATCCACATGCTAAAACACCACCCACACTAACCGCTAGGCATTCAGGGGCAAGATATTATGATGTTATTAATGGTTCATTGATAATAGATAGCGTAGATACTGAGAGCTATATAAAATCAAAGTTAGTGGCTGGGGTGGAGAGTCTTCCTTTCCCAAAGATTTTAGGTAATCTAAAAATAGGTTCTATAGATTTAGGGGGGATGAGCGGAGCACTCTTAACACAACCAGATAGAGAGGTATTTAGCCATCGTATAAGCGATATAAAGGTTGCTGCTCCGATATGTTATGAGTCTATTTATGGAGAGTATATGGGTGACTTTGTTAGAAATGGAGCCGATATATTGTTTGTAATAACCAATGACGGATGGTGGCGTGATACGCATGGATATAAGCAACACTACTCTTATGCTCGCCTAAGAGCGGTGGAGAGTCGTAGAGCGGTGGCAAGGAGTGCTAACACAGGTATTTCAGGTTTTATCTCTCAACGAGGAGATGATATTGTAACTCTTGGATGGGATAAACGTGGCATATTAACAGAGACAATTAATGCAAATAATAAGATAACCTTCTACACGAAATATGGCGATTATATAGGCAGAGGGGCAATATATATTTTTATGGTATCACTACTCTACCTTGTTGCTTATATATTCAAAAAAAAGTCACATTTAAATTAACAAAAATATTATAATAAAAATTAAAAATCATGTTTTCAGGAATTGTAGAAAAAATGGCAACCGTTGTTGCTATTGAAAAAGATAGAGATAATATGCACATTACTCTTGATGCGCCTTTTACTAACGAACTAAAAATTGATCAAAGTGTTGCACATAATGGCGTATGCTTAACAGTGGTTAATATTAAGGGTAGCTGCTATACTGTTACAGCTATTGGCGAAACGATACTAAAGAGTAATATCGGAGATTTAAAAGTGGGCGATAAAGTAAATCTTGAGCGTAGTATGCGACCTGAGGCATTGCTAGATGGCCATATAGTTCAAGGTCACGTAGATACTACTGCTATTTGTCGTGCTGTTGAGGAGGCTGAAGGTAGTTGGTACTACACTTTTGAGTATCAATCAGATGATATTACTGTTGAAAAGGGTTCAGTTGCTGTTAATGGAGTAAGTCTTACTGTTGTTAATTCACAAGATAAATCTTTTCAAGTGGCTATCATACCATACACTCACGAGCATACTAATTTCCACACTTTTAAACCAGGAACACGAGTTAATCTTGAGTTTGATATAATAGGTAAGTATATCACTAAATTGATGGCTCAATACATGAATAAATAGAGATTGAATTGATGCTTCAAGATAGTATTACAAATATATTTGGTATGGAGGCGAGAGCAGAGAATATAGAGTTCATCTCGTCTCCACTAGATGCTACCCCAAACTATTTTATCTTTGGATGGGGCGGTTATACTATCATGGCATTTTTTTTAATCTCTCTCTCGCTCTTATTTTACTACTATCGCTTAGAAATTAAAGATATTATTGGGTGTGCATTCTCTGAATCTCGCCTATTTAGACGTGTCAAAGATATTAATCGCTCTTTAGATAATGTATCTCGTTGTGCAATCATCATCATGTTGCTTTTTGCTCCATTTTATATTGCATCTAATCCCATTTTTCTATCTAATATAAAAGAGTATCTTAATATTGACATTAATAACACTCTGTTGTCAATTGCTTTGTCGTTATCATTAGCTATCTACCTTACACTAATAAGATTTTCAATATCTGCTGTACAGCGTAAGAAAAAAACTCGAAAATTATTTTATAGACAGCTATTCATCTGCGAGCGTATAACTGTTGCGGCATATACAATAACCCTCTCGCCTCTACTATTAATAATAACACAAGATTTACCATATAAAATATTGTTATTAAAAATAACCTCTGTGATTATCGTAATAGCCTATTTACATAATATAATTACTATTTCTAAATTTTTTATCCACGAAAATGTTTCATATTTGCGATGGATTTTGTATCTTTGCATCCTGAAAGGCGTATATGCTATTTCATTGATATATTTTGCAATTACGGCATTAAATTTGTAAAATATATTTATTTGATGTAAAAAATAGAAACAAAATAATATATTCAAGAGGTGATAAAGAAAATTTTAATTTCGCAACCAGCTCCATCTGTTATGGCAAACTCGCCATTTTCAAGATTGGTAGAAAAATATGGTCTAGAGCTAGATTTTATTCCATTTATTAAGACAGAGGGTATATCGGCAAAAGAGTTTAGACAACAGAAAGTTGATGTTTTAGAGCACACATCTGTTATTTTTACAAGTATGAATATGGTGGATAATTTCTTCAGAATATGTGAAGAGAGCCGTATTAACATTCCTGAAACTTTAAAATATTTTTGTGTTACAGAGGCTATTGCCAACTACCTACAAAAATATATTGTTTATCGTAAGCGTAAAATATTTTACGGTAAAACTACTTTTGTTGAGCTAATGGAGGTATTGGTAAAGCACAGTAATGATTTCTTCTTACTACCCGTTTCTGAGCCACACAAAACAGAGATAACACAGATGCTTAATGATGCAAAGATGCAATTTACAGAGTGTATTTTGTCTCGCACTATACCACAAGATTTAAATGAGAAGGTAAAAGATATTAATTCTTACGATTTACTACTACTTTACTCTCCAGTGGGTGTTGAGGCACTTCACGCAAATTATGGAGATAAAGCGGCAGAGCTAAAATTAGCAGCTTTCGGTATGAATACGGCATCAGTAGCTTTGAATAAGGGTTTAAACCTTGTTTCTATTGCTCCTACAAAACAATCACCATCAATGGTTAGTGCTATTGAAAACTATATCAAAGAGTTAAACGAAAAAGGTAGTGTTGATGTATCATATATACGCCCAACAATAGAGGATGCTATACAAGAGAAAGATGATATGTTTGTTAAGGTAACAACAACAAAGGTGCGTCGTAGCAGTACTAGCAAACCTCGTAAACAGGTACAGGATGCCTAATATAAGTGCATTATCACTTAACAAACTTGAGCGAATTTATCTTCGTAATGAGATAGATGAATTATTTCGTTCTGGTGGGAGTTTTTTTCTTCCCCACTTTAGATGTGTTTATACTATTAACGATGCCTCTGATTCAATAAAGAGTAGGGGCATCGTTGTTCGTATGATGGTATCTGTTAGCAAACGCTATCACAAACGTGCTGTTAGACGCAATAGGGTTAAGCGACTGATTAAAGAGGCGTATAGGCTCAATAAAAGCGAAGCATACGATATATTTGGTAATCTAGATGGTAAAGTGGTAAATATTTGCTACATATATTTAGGTAAAGAGGAGTTAACTTTTGATATTATAGAGAATGAAGTTAAACAATCATTTAAAAAAATCGAGAAGATTAGCAATATACATCCCATATCTATTGATTAGGTTTTATCAATTGGCTATATCTCCATATCTACCTTCTGCATGTAGATACACGCCAACATGTTCGCAGTATGGTATTGAAGCTTTGCAGAAATATGGACTAGTAAAAGGTCTGTGGAAAACACTAAAAAGGGTATCTAGATGTCACCCTTGGGGCGGTAGTGGTTATGATCCAGTATAAAGGAGTGTTTTCTGAGGGCAATTCACGAAACTCTGTTTTGAGAATCACACTAACTAATTGAATTACAGTTATAATATAGTTCTGAGACTGCTCCTTCTGAGGTAAAGTAGTTGTTGAAAAAGAGAGGGGGATTCGTGTAACAATGTTTTACGAATCCCCCTCACTTTGTTTATGCTTTTCGTCTATGTAACCAAAGAAGCAATGCTCCAATAGCTATCAATACGGGTATCAAAACCACATAAATAATCTTGATATATGGTAAGTTTATTGGAGATAAAACAATATCCGTATCTGTATTTTTATCTCTCGTCGGATAAATTGGGAATTCTCCGTAACATAGCCATCTGAACATAGAGGGAACAATACTAAAGTTGGCTGATCTATATCCTTGTCTATCCATCATCAATTCAGCATTACTAATACAGTCTGCATCACCCACAACAATAATACGTTGTTCCTTATCATTTATATTGCGTGTTAAGACATAAGATGTTGTGTGACTCTCTAATTTCTCTCCACTATCACTATTAATCTTCACAGTGTCGTTAATAAAATCGGTTGTCTGAAGCTCTAGCCACGACTCCGTAGGAGATGTTTCAAGAAGTTTCTTTACATTATAACCTCTATCTTCAACCTGCTCTAGTGCAGCTACCGATGGCATTGATACAGCTAAATAGTTATTTACCATCATAGATCTAAAGATACCTCGCACAATATCAGCCCCTTCGGCAGATGCCTTGGCCTTTACTAAGTCGGCTGAGTATACAGGTGATGGTTGAACCAATATTCCATCTTTAACCCTAAGACCAAATTTAGCTAAGAATGGGTTAATCACTTTCTGTCTATTAATATCTGTCATTATTAATAGGTTACCACCATCAGCGATATACTTATCTAATTTTTGATTCTCTTCAGCAGATAATGATTCACGCATCTCAGCAATGAAAAGTATCTGTAATTCACTTGGTACTTCATCCACCTCAGTAAGATCAAGAGGTACTATATCAAAACCTTGATTAATCATCGAATTTCGGAAATCACGCTTAGATGCAAATGTAGAGTAATCTTTATCTCCATATTTATGGGTACTTCTCTCTCCATGCCCTACAAGCATTCCAACTTTTACGGGATCAACAACCAATTTTTTAAGAGCAGCTGATATCTCTGTCTCACCTGGGTGACGGAACATATCACTATATATTCGAAGTTTAGAGCTGGCGCCGTTACCACGTTCAATAACCCTAACAAACTTGTATCCCTCGAACTCTAGATCTATCTCTTTAGGCACATCTTCAACGGGAATTAATCGGTTCGGGTTAAACTGTTTCTTATAAGCAACCTCACGTGCTATCTCATCAATTGATAAACCTGGATATGAGTTTAATAGTGTTGTATCTGTTGGTCTACTATAATAATAGACATACTCCATCTCTATCTCGGGTTTAAATCTCAGATAGTTTTTAAACCTATCTTGATCTTTTTTTACATTTTTAGGGTGTCCTATATTGAAATCACCATCGAAAATATTCAGATATGTTGTTATAGTTAATGGGCCATCAAGCCTATTTACCACCTCTTGACTACTTTTGGTTATTGTCATTTGATCTACACGAGTAGCATCATAAAAGGTCATAAGAGATGGGCGTGAACTGATATACCCCACCGTAATAACCACAACCAATACCGCAACATATCGTAAAGACTTAATTATGATCGAAAATTTTGTTCTCTCATTATGTACTTTGACTATCGAAAGAGCGATAAACAGAGATATAACTGATACAAAATATATCAATCCATCACTACTTATCAATCCACTTACCATCTCGCTCGCTCTACCATTTATAGATAACCAATATGTTATCTCGCGTAAGAACTCATACTCTTGCCACATACCACCCACATGTTGCAGAAAAGCAAGTGTTGAGAGTGTAGCTACTGCCGCCACCACTTGATAAGATGTTAATGTAGACATAAATAGTCCTATTGCACAATAGGTACTTATCAGTAAGAAGAGACCTAACAAGCCTGATAGGATAAGTGATAAATCAAAATTTGGGATAGTAGCAAATATTGTTATCACTGGTAAAAACAGAATAAACACAAGCATAAAGCTATATGCAAGCATAGACACATATTTACCTAAAATTATATGTGTAGTAGTTATCGGCGAAGAAAAAAGCAGTTTAATAGAGCCTGAGGCATACTCTCTACTCATCAAACCCATAGTTAAAAGAGGGACGTAGAGATATAAAGTTTTTTGTATCACCTCATACAATCCGTTACTTCCTAAAACCAAACCAGCTGTTGCACTAAACGTAATCTCGCGCCCCATAGCCTTAATTTTTACTATATTGCCTAGTATATGCATAAAATCAAGTCCCACTTGAGCTGCGAAAACAATTAGTATAATCCAAGCTATTGGAGAGTAGAATAATGTAGCTAACTCTGTTTTGGCTATTCTTATTATTAATTTCATAAGTTATATTTTTTTATTATTGTCCGGTAAAAAAATCAAAAAAACCGAGTAACCACCTATCCTACAATAAATTAGTTGTAATTTAAATTATAGGGGCTTACAAA
>CAYJCU010000046.1:0-16685 GCA_964368765.1 uncultured Rikenellaceae bacterium | reverse complement strand
ATTGCAGGATAGGTAGTTACTAGGTTTTTTGATTTTTTTACCGGACAACAATAAATAAATATTGAAAATTATGAAAGCAATATATCCAGGTAGTTTCGACCCCTTTACCCTAGGGCATAAGGCAATGGTTGATAAGGCTTTAAAAATGTTTGATAAGGTAATAATAGCTATCGGCATTAATGATAAGAAGAGTTGTACCCTATCTTTAGAAAAACGTATAGAGATGATTAATAGGCTTTATGGCGATAATGAGAAGATTGAAGTGGTGTCGTATCATGGTTTAACTGTTGATTTTTGTAAAAAAAATGGTGTTGGAGTTATTATTCGTGGGGTTCGCAATTTTCTCGATTTTGAGTATGAACGCTCTATATCTAATATCAACCACACACTATCTGCCGATATTGAGACTGTGTTGATAATGACACCTCCAGAGCTTAGTGATATTAGCTCTTCTACGGTTAGAGAGTTGCTCTTCCATGGGAGAATGCCTTTCGAGTTTCTGCCAAGCGAGTTCACTTCAGAAGATTTTGGGATGTAGTTTTTCTTATTTTTCATTATTTACAACGACCCAAATAGTGGTGTGATATTGTCAAATTGTACTTTTAAAAACAATTTATTTACTCCATCATAGAGCCATTAAAACATCTCTAATAGTGCATGAGCTAGATGCTTATGCAAATAAATTATTGGTATAATAACCTAAAAAATGTGTTGAATATCAAATATTATCCAATTATTTTCGTTATATTTGCAAGATGATATTGTTTAATTAGTTGAAAACAAGATTTTTTCATTGTTTTGTGGATTATTTGAGGAACGTAATAATATGATAGTTAATAAGTTATACAAAATTACTGTAGTTGTAATTTTGCTATTTACAAATATGGTGCTACAAAGTTGCTCTAAGGAGCATGAACCCGAAATTGTTAAATCAGAGGGTGTGAGCTTTGGAATGAGTAGTGATGAGAGTAAAGGTGCAATAACAACTACAGAGTCGCTCACTAGTATGGGGGTTTTTACCTATATTACTGATGGGCCACTAAGTTATGGTAGAAATGGATATTCTCAGAAGATGTTCAATGCAGAATATCGCAGACAAGGGGCTGTTATATTTAAACCCGTTGAACCTCAACCAACTGGTAGTGTGGGTGATTTTGAGTGGACTACTGACACACACCATTTCTACACTTATGCTCCGTTTGATAATGGGGGGAGGGTGTCCTTTGTAGATGCAGCAAGTATTACAAATGCTATTTATGCTGATTCGGATAAATTTCCATCAATTAAGTACAAAGAGATTAGTAATAACCCAACAGAGCATACCGATTTAGTCTATTCGATAAGAAAAAATATTGTTAGACCATCTACTGATATTGTGGATTTAGATATGAAACATGCTCTTTCGAAGGTTACATTCTCAGCGAAGCATGTAACAGGAGAGGGTTTTATCCCTGATTCGCCACTGCTTGATATAGAGATTACGAACTTAACAATAAAAAAAGTATATAAGAGTGGTGTGTTGAATTATATCGATCCGTCAACTTCGCCTGATGGTAGTGTTATATGGAACGCACACGGTGATGTTGGTGATTATGTGTTTGCTATTGATAGAGTTAAGATAGGGGAGAATCAAAGCCCTGATGCCACTACCTTTTTAGGTGGTGATAGCACGCTATTTTTAATTCCGCAAAATTTTGGTACTGAGAATGCTGCTCAAATTGAAATTTCTTGGGAGTATGCAGGTTTTGCTCGTACAAAAATAATAGATTTGGCTGGTGGTTGGCAAACGGGTCAGGCATATCACTATGTTATATCAATAGATCCAGAGCTAGAGCTCGTAACTGTAACTGCACAGCTCGTAGATTGGGATGATCCAAAGATAATACAATCAGAAATTACATATACATATCTACATCTTGAGAAATCAACATACACCATAGATTTCGAAGAGGGTGATACCATAAGATTAAATATCAATTTCTCTACTGATGTGCAAGGTCGTGAAATTAAGGTTACTTACGATGAAACGGGTAAACCTACTGGTACATCGGTTAAATTAGACACTACCAACATGCGTGTAGCGTGCGTGTTATATCCTAATTCATCTTATCTATCGGACTCATTAACACTCAAGGCGGGTATTATTGAGACACGGATACGCCTAGTTTACCAACCTAAAGAGGTGGTAGATTATGCAAATATCTCTAAGGTTAATTTGATGCTCAAACGTACAGATGATGAGCTGCTATGGTCTAACTGTTATATTATTAATCCATCCACTACTGCTCGTAAAGAGTATTATATTCCGATACATCATCAGATAGGGCGTATGTATGGCTTGTCAATAGATTCTCTACAAAATACTGATAGTTGGAGAGTAGAGATATTTGCTTACGACAATAAGCTAACTATCGACAGGATACTGTTTGATAAAATATCTAAACACCCTATATCGGATGTGCTAGGTGCTGATAGTATTCCCGCTATTAAAATCTCTGTGCCCCAAAATTTCGGAAACCCAGGTAATATAATCATTGCGGTGAAAAATAGTGTAGGGCTCATACTTTGGACTTGGCACCTATGGGTTACAGATTATGACCCAAACTATATTCTTAACTATGCAACTGATGTAGAGGTAGGAAAGTGGCGTGGTAATAGCACTATGGGTAAAGTTCATAGGTATCAGGCATTAGATTATAGTTGTCATCTTGATAGAAATATTGGCGCAACAGCTGCTAGTTATTCTGGGCAAGGGGGGCTTGGAGGCTCTGGATGGGTTGCTTATCAGTATGGGCGATTAACTCCAATATTAGGGCATCAAGCTAAGTTTCAAAATGGTATCTCATACGTAAATCCTCTATATAATACAGAATCTGCCTTATATTCAAGAGAGTGGGCTATACAGAACCCAGATGCGGTGTTCTACTCTTCGCATGGATTTTGGTGCTCCGATCCTGAAATGTCTGGCAAGATTTGGGGAGATGAGACACTTGATGCAACAGTTCCTGCTGATGCTACTGAGGATGAGGAGAAGGCCATACTCTTTAGGAAATCAATTTACGATCCATCGCCGCTAGGTTGGATGATACCCCCTTCAAGGGAGTATAGTGTTGTGGCAAGTCACTGGAGGGTGGATAGCAATAGGATGACTTACTACACATCATCTGATAATGCCTATTTTGCAAGTATTAATATCAACCCTTTTACGGGTGCTAATAATGTAGTTATTGCAAGTTTCTCTATGTTGTGGACAAATACAGATAAACCTGATGCAGTTGATATATTAAATTCGAAAGCTCAGGGATTGATGATAGAGCACTATAAAGTATCGCCTAACACCCCTAAACCCTCAATAGGTAGTGTTCAATACACCTACGGAGCAGGTATTAGGCCAATTTATCAATTCCCGATAGAGGGAAGTTTTGAATAATTTTTTTAGATATGAAAATAGTTAGTAAATTAACATATATAATAGTGAGTATTTTGGCGAGTACATTTATGTTTTTCTCTTGCCATAAATACGATATGGGAGATAGTATAACCATGCACGATGAGGGTGATTCATTAGTGACATTGCGTTTTGATTTTGATGGCGATTTTGCTCCCAAAACCCTTACACGTACACGTGACTATACCTATGCCACTGAGCGTGAGCTAGAGTTAATCAATGGCCCAACTATGCTTGTCTTTGAAAACTCATTATATGAGGGAGAGAACCCATCAAATGATTTCAGTAAGATTGATGTTGATGGAAGGTTATTGGCTCTTGGTGAGGCGGTGTGGGATCCAGAAGCTGATGATGAGCTCAATGTAGGCGAGAAGGGGGCCTATATAACAAAGATTCATCCTTACAATAAGCCTGTTACAATATTTGCTGTTGCTAATCTATCAGAAGAGAAGTATAATTGGATGATGGATAAGTATAATAGTGGTGAGGGGTTTACTTATGATGAGTTCAGGACTTCAACACTTATATCTATTGAGACGGAGAGGGTAGCACCCGAGGATGCTAATGGTGTACTTGATGGTATGAGTGGTGCTACTGTGGTTTCTGAATCAAATAGAATACTTGCTAATTTGAAGAATACTACAGGAGAAACAAACCCTAAAACTGGCGAACTGAGAAAGGGTTTAGGTATTCTTCCTATTAGTGTTGATCCTATTATTTTCCCAAACTTAACGCAGGAGAGCATAGATGCAAGTAATAACCCTGGAGCCACATCATCTAAATTTAGTTATGCTCGAATTGATGTTATGTTGTCTCCAGATGTGGTAAATGCATCAGGAGCCGAAAATATAGAGATTAAAGCGGCTTATCTTGCTAATGTTCCACGTATTCCGAACTATACGGGGGGGTATGACCATATCTATTATACTGATATAACACGACCTGTAACAAAAGATACTAACTTACCTACTGGCGACGCAGCATTTGATTTAGCCGCTATTGCACCTGGTTATAGTGATAATCACTTTGTTCAGGGGTTATATTGCTATCCTAATAATGTTGAGTTGGGCGCAGATACCACTGTAACTTATCAAGAGAGCCCTTTTACATACATAATTATCAAAGCACGTATTCAGATACCTGGTCAGCCTGAAGGCTCAACTAGTGATGAAGGGGAGTATTATAAAGTGATTATTAGGTATCCTATTGATGAGAGCAAACCTATGGATGTTAATAATACCAATTACGATATTATGCGTAATACTCGCTATCTTGTGCAGATGAATAAATTTGAGGGTAGTGGCTATAAGACTCTACGTGAGGCATTCGAAAATCCTCCGTCAAATGTGTCGTATGATATTTTTATTGACTCAGAGAGTGGTAATGAGTTTGTTGTTACCAATGGTACAGCATATATGGCGCTTAGTAACACTGTTATAGATATATTCGCAGATAGAAAAGATATAGATAATGTTGCTTTTAATGCTTTCTCAATCTACTATGAGCATAATCTATCAGCTAAAGATGCAACAGCAGATGATGCCTTTAACTCATTGACAAAAGAGATCTATGTTGAAGATGAAAATAGTGGATTGATAATAGTTAATGAGGCAGATTTTGAGTGTACATCAGCTGATACTGTTAATCACTTTAAGCATAAGACACATAAAGAGATACAATTAGCTATAACAGAGGATTTTAATCAAACCGCTAATCTTGTTGTACGTGTCGGAAATCTTAAGAAATCTATCACTGTTAATTGGTTCTATCTAGATAGTGAGACTACCGAGATAAAAAGATATGAGAGGGAAGATGCAGATACCCCCTCTCCGTATACATACGCATATCTTGACTATGGCGATGAGGTAACACCTTCAACAGCCTCATGGATTAATTTTGGAGAGACAACAAGTTTTGAGTATCAGGCAATAGATGGAGATGGTGTGCCTATTGATATAGGTGTACTAGCAGCTGGATTTAGAAATAATTTCGATAGTCCTGCGGTGTTGTATAGCCTTTCAGGAGAGAGTACACGTTTATATATAACCCAAGAGAATCTTGAAGAGATTGATTTTTCGGATCCAAAATATGTAAATAGAGATTATATTGGTGGCTCATATAAAGATGACACAACAAACTTAACACTCTCTAATTGCTATATACTTAATCCAGGTGTAAGGGCTAGAAAATTTTATATACCAATAACCACAAGGATAGAGCAGGTTTGGAATCCTAATAAACCATATACAACATCACAAGAGCGTTCAGATTTTGGTATGGTAAATGGTAAACTGCCCGAGAGTTGGAAGGTTAAAGTGCAATTTTATGATTCGCAGTTAATTTATGATGGTAACTTTACTGTCTCCAAAGAGATTGCCAAACGTAACGGGGAGGATTGTTTCTCTATTGTTATTCCGGGTAGTATAGAGAACTATGGTATGATGCAGGTGGCTGTCACTAATGCTGAAGATGAGGTGCTATGGACATGGTCTTTCTGGGTTACAGATTACGATCCAACAATGATAGCAAGGAACTCGACACCTAAAGGAGAGGGGTCGTATACAGTAAGAGAGGTTGCAGGTACAGGTGGAACAAACTACTATTTCCCTACCTATCACAAAGCTACGGATGGAGTGATAACAGAGGATAATATACAGCAATATAGTGATGGAGATTGGGCTGATAGCCTATATCTCGGTAGACGATTTATTATGGATCGTAACCTAGGGGTATTTGCTAAGAGTGCTATCGGCTTAGGTGTTATCTGGAACTCAACAGTAACAGCTATGATTTCGGAACCACTCTCTGGGGCATCATATTATCAGTATGGTAATCATAGGCCTGTACCAGGTTCTGGTGCGTTGGATGCTGATGGACGTCCTTTTGATATTATACCTGACCCAGGAGCAACATTTAGGACAATAGTTTATACGTTACAACGTCCAAATCAATTCTTCTTTGGAGATAATAAGTATGGTACGTGGGTAGATGATGCAGAAGATGCTAACGACGGAGTTAATGACCTTCATGTAAATTGGCATGATGTTGATGTTAATCTTAATGTTGGATTGGGTAGGGTTACAAAGTCTATCTTTGATCCATCGCCACTAGGGTGGATGGCACCGCCTCATAATACATTTAATGCATTTACTACTGGTACATTAACCTATAATGTGTCGCCACTGATTACTGCTGATGTTATATTTTACAAAAAATTTGCTCAGTTCTTCCTTACATCGTATCGAGCTTCTATTGGAGGAGATTTGCAGTATCCTAAGGTAAGTTACAGAGATTGTTGGTTGCGTCTTAATGTGCACTATAACGCCGCCGATTCTAGGTCTCTTGCTATGGATTCTGGTACAACTACCGTCTCTGCTTTAGATGCGGATGCACAATCAGGTAAGGCAGCGGGTCTGGGTCTTCGTAGTGTTACGCAGGCTACATATTAATATATGTTAAAAAAAAGGCGGCTCACAAAACTCTGTTTTGTGAGCCGCCCTGCCTAATTTAATCGAAACTCAGGTTGTTACTCAACTATTGGGCGTCCCATATAGTAGAGTAGTACCTTGCTATTAAACATAAGCTCATATTTTGTTCTTGCTAGATTAGAGGCAGCTGCTGTTAGTTTATTTTTAGAGTCGTTATAGTCGTAGATATTTATTACCCCTAGTGATACCTTTTTCTCGGCATACTCAAACGATTTGCGAGCTGCTCTCTCTGCTATTTTAGATGCCTCGTAGCGCACCGATGACAGATGTTTATTTTGATGCGCCTGCTCTATTTTATTGTATAGTTGTTGTTTAGCTGCCTCAATAGCCAACTCTTGACTCTTGATAGCTATTGTTGCCATACGTATGCTGTTACGGGTGGCAAACTGATTAAATATAGGTATTGATATTGAAATACCTATTGATTGGCTGCCATTACGTGCCAACTGCTTTGATAGTGATGTGTTTATTATGTTGTCACCAGTTATGGTATGGTAATATGCGTTTGAGTAACCAGCCGATAGCGAAATCTGAGGATATAGTGATGCTCTTGCAGCTCTTAACTGGTAATTATAACTTGATAGTTTAAACTCTTCGCTCTTTATTACGGGCATCACCTGAATAGCAGACGAATAGATACCTTTAACCCCATCGCTTGCTTTGCTCTCATCTGTTTGCTCTGGCTCTACTATATCAAAATTTTCATCAAAAGGCATATTTAGTGCTTGTGTAAGTTCTAAAAGAGCTGAGCGATATTGTGAAAATGTCTCTGTTTCAGATAGTTTGTCTTGTGCATTGATAGATAGAGACTCATAATATTTCTCTTCTGTGAGCTTGCCATTTTTCATTAACACCTCTGAGTTTTTAACCAACTCACTAGATAGTAAAACCTGCTGTTGTGCTATTGTGAGCAGCTCTTTTTGGTATAGTAACTGCACAAATAGCATCGCTATATTAACCGATAAATCTTCACGCGCTGCCTCATAATTCTCTTTTGTGGCTAGTAAATCGAAATGAGACGATTTGATAGTGCTACTTATAGCTCCACCCTGATATATGGGTACACCCGCCCCTAGAGAGCCACTAGATGAGAACTGGCTATTATCTACATAGGTGCCATCACGTGTAGGCCCTCGTCCGAAACCCGTACTCCCCCCTATTGATGCCGAAAGATTTGGAAGACGACGATTCTTAGCACTATTATGTGATATCTCTGCCTGCTCTACTTGTAGGGATAACTGCTCAATAGATATGTTATTCTCTAGAGCATACTCAATACACTGTTTAAGTGTCCACTTCTTTTGTGAGTGGGCTGCATTGATAGCTAGTAAGGCTATTAATAATAAAAAAATATGGCGCATAATACTATCTTTTTCCTGTTAATTGATCTCCTTTTATTAATATATCATCTGCAATATCAGTTAGTACCTCTGAGTTCATGCCATCAGATGCTCCGAGTGTGATATATAGCTTTTCAAATTGCTGATTATTAATATCTTCTTTGGGAGTTTTAAGTATCTCAATATAAATTTTACCACTACTGTCAAATCCTATTACACGCTCAGGAATAGTCAAAACATCTACTTTTTTTAGGGTTATAACCTCTGCATTGGCGCTATAACCTGCACGAACAAATAGCGAGTCGGGGATAGTAACAGATGCCTCAATAGCAAAGGTAGTTACGCCATTCTCGTTTTCACCCTTAGGGGCTATATACTCTATAACACCCATTAGCTGTTCTCCATTAAGAGGCCCTACACTAACTATTGAGCTATCTCCCTCGTTTATCTTTCCTATCTCCATCTCGCTGATACTACCCGAAAATAGCATGTCACTTAGGTTTGCCACCGTTGCTATTGTTGTTCCGTCATTAAAGGTGTTAGCCTGAATAACCGAATTACCAACCTTAACAGGAATATCTAAAATGATACCCGATATTGTTGAGCGTACATGGGTATGGCTCGCCTTTGCCGAGTTAGCAAGCGTTCCCTCCTCTATTATAGATAGGTTGTTCTCAGCATCTAACATCTCCTCTTTTGCTGAAAGCAACTCATTTTCCATACTCTCAAACTCTTCAATAGTTATTACTCCTGCCTCATATAAATCTTTGGTTCTGTTATAGCGTGTTGTTATAAGCTCAAGTGATATAGAGGCACGCTTAACCCTTGACTCAGCGCTGTTTAGTTGCACCATGTCGGGTACTACATTTATTACAGCAATAATATCTCCCACATTAACTTTTTGCCCTGCTTTTGCTCGTACCTCTGCTATAATACCCGATATTTGGGGTTTTATAGCCACCTCATCACGAGGGTTGATGCTACCAGAGGCTACTGATGAGTTCACGATAGTAAGCCTAGAGGGCGATACCACCTCATAGGTAGTTGGTTCGCTCTTTGAGCTATTAATTAGGAAAACCACTGTTCCTACTATTGCCAATAGTGTGACAATAACGATTGATAATCTGATAAATTTTTTCATAATATTTTGTTTTTTCTCTTTTTATTCTCTTTATTCCTCTCTTATCGCCTCTACTGGCCTTATCTTAGAGGCTCTTATGGCAGGAATAATACCTGCTAATACACTACTAATCAATACAATTACAAATGTTATTATAATCAGTTTAATATCTATTAGAGCCTCTAGTTTATCCATGCCATTTGTCTCTATTGTTGATACAACTCCCCTATATATGAGTACACCTACCACTAGAGCCACCATGCCCGTGAGAAATGTGAGTATAAAACACTCTGCCATAATTTGTGTAATAATATCACGTGGTGTAGCCCCTAATGCTCTTCTAACCCCCATCTCTTGGGTTCGCTCTTTTAACACAATAAGCATAATATTAGAGATACTTATAACCCCTGCTAGTAAAGTTCCTATACTAACTATCCAAATAAGTATAAATATTGCAGTTATAAAGAGATTAGATATTGTTATATATTGAGCTAAATTATACGAGAAGATATGATTATCATCATGCGCCATTGTAGCCTTTCGGCGCACTGTACTCTTAATATTCTCAACAACAGTGTCCACATCTGCCCCATCATTAACATATACATTAACAATGTTTGTTCTCCCCTTTGTATCGGTGCTCTTATATATCTGATTCATTGTTGATTCGGGCACTAATAATTCTCGCCAATAGCTATTGATATTGACCCCATCATCGGGTGTAGCAACACCCACAACCAGAAAACGTGTTGAGCTGTTATTATAAACTATATCAACATAACTACCCACAATATCTGGTTGCCCCAAAGATTTATAGAACCACTCAGACAACACAATAACCTGCCGTTTCTCTTCATAATCACGTTGATTAAGCCTGCGCCCTTTGATAACCTTATTTGACTTAGACACTATTTCTCGCTTAGTGATACCCATTATATCACAACTATAGCCACTATTATGATACTTCAATTTTGCATCTATACGTGCACTACTAGGCACCGAGCTACTATCTACACCTAGTGTGCTTATACTCAACCCCTCTGCCTCACTAACAGCTATTGATACTTGTCTCCCGCTATTATAGCCTTTATATGGAATACCGGCACCATAAACACCCACATAAGCAAAATTTTCATAACCACCAATCTCCTCGTTAAGTACTCTTTTTATATTGCCACCAAGACCCATAACCATTATAAGGAACGAAACAGAGAAGAGTACACCTAGTGAACTCATAATAGTGCGACGCTTATTTTTTTGAAGCGTAACAACAATCTCCTCAACTCTATCTATATCAATTAATGCCATACGTTCTATTTGTTATGTCTTAGTGCATCAACTGTTCGTAGGCGTGATGCCTTACGTGCAGGGATATAACCTGCTATTGCCCCTGCAACTATTAGTATGAATACAATATTAACTGCATCTGTGAAGGCAACAGCGCCATCTTTAAACAACATCTCAATAGACATATAGTCGCTCTGCACCAACTGAGCCAACATATCACTCCCTTCAATCAAACGATTCATTATCCACACTGTGCCTATACCTAGAAACATACCTATATATCCAAATATAGAGGTAAGGGCGATAGACTCTATAAGCACAAGGCGTGTAATAGAGGCTGGAGATGCCCCCATAGATTTACGTACCCCAAACTCATAGGTTCGTTCGCTTACCGTTACTATAACAATATTAGAGACCCCAACAACGCCTATTGAGAGTACTCCCAGACCTATTACCCACAGAATATATTTAATTATATCAAGAGAACCCTTTCTCTGAACCTCCTCTTCGCTCAAATTTCGTATATATATAGCCCATCTATCATTTATATCAAAGTTAAGTTGCTTGCTAAGAGCGCTATATATCTTTTTCTCTAGACCACTATGCTGTAATGGGGTAAGCCCTTCTATACCCATATATATAGTCCCTATCTCACGTGTAGCACTTGGATAGAAAACATTGAATGTTGAGATTGGAATATAGATACTACCTTCACCTGAATAGATGCTCGTCATACCAAACTCTTTGATAACTCCTATAATCGTAAAATCGGCACCACCTATATTTATCTTTTCGCCCAATACCGATATATCAGCTCCCCAGAGACTCTCTTTTAACCCATTATCTATAACAGCCACACGGCTCCTATTCTTAATATGTAGTTGCGATATATTACCACCCTCAATATATTCAGGCGTGGCATTATCCCCCTTGTAATCGGCAGATATACCTACCAGTGAACAGTTAGTTGATTGTTTATTGGCAACAACCTTCTCTCCATATCTGCGTATCTCTAGCTCCCATCTCTTGATTTCGGGTAGGGCACGTTTAAGTACCTCCACCTCATTGTGAGTAAACTCTATCATACGCCCTGAGCCATAACCCCCATAAGGAATATCTGTACGACCACCGAATATCTGCATATTATTGACATTAAGACCCTCATATTGACTCATAATACCGTTGCTAAATCCACTATTCACACCTATCAATATCATAAGTATATAGACACCCCAAGCTACCGAAAAACCCGTTAAGATTGTTCGTAGCTTATTATGTTTCATAGCAATAAATATCTCATTTAGATGCTCTCTCATCTCTTCTCTTTTTGGGATTGCCTATTATCTTGTGATTAACTCTTCAGAGTCTATAAGTCCATCTTTGAAGTGGATTATTTTATCGGTACATTCGGCTATCTCTCTCTCGTGAGTTACCAGTATCATTGTCATTCCGCCACTATTTATATCTCTTAATATTTTAATCACCTCGGCAGTATTTGCACTATCTAGTGCCCCCGTAGGTTCGTCGCCAAGAATTATCTGTGGCTGTGTGATAAGAGATCTTGCAATGGCAACCCTCTGTTTTTGACCTCCTGATAGCTCATTGGGGCGGTGTGTTGCCCACTCTTTAAGTCCAAACATATCAAGATACTCCATAGCCATAATATTACGCCTCTTGCGAGAGATGCCCCGATAGTAGAGTGGCAGTGCCACATTCTCAAGAGCATTTTTGTAGTTGATAAGATTAAACGACTGAAAGATAAAACCTATCATCTCATTACGCAACCTTGCTGCCTCTCGCTCAGAGGGGTTATTGATAAGTTTACCAGCTAAATGATAAGAGCCACTATCATAGCTATCTAAAATACCTAAAATATTTAGAAGTGTTGATTTGCCAGAACCCGAAGCACCCATAATAGATACCATCTCTCCTCTATTCACACTTAATGTGACCCCCTTAAGCACATGCAAGAGGTTCCCATTGTCATAACTTTTATTTATATTCTCTATGCTTATCATTCTAGTTTGAATTAAATTTCACAAATGTAGTAAAATTTATTAAATTTACGAATAATAAACAAAAAAATTATTATCATGGCATAAATATGAGATTTAAGATTTAGAATTTTAAAAAAAATTATTATCTTTGCAGGTACTTGTGTAATAAAGTAATGAAATATTTTAAATAAAAATTTTAAGAAGATGACTAAACCCTTAAAGATTGTAGTTCTGGCTAAGCAGGTGCCAGATACCAGAAATGTGGGTAAAGATGCTATGAAAGAGGATGGAACAGTGAACAGAGCTGCTCTTGAGGCTATTTTCAACCCAGAGGATCTTAATGCGCTTGAGCAAGCGTTGAGATTAAAGGATAAATGTAGTGACACAACAGTTACAATACTAACAATGGGACCAGCTCGTGCGGCTGATATTATTCGTGAGAGTATGTTCCGTGGTGCTGACGGTGGTGTTCTTTTAACAGACCGTAAGTTTGCAGGTGCTGATACCTTAGCAACATCTTACGCTCTAGCAGCTGCTATCCGTGAGATAAAGCCTGATCTTATTGTTGCTGGTCGTCAAGCTATTGACGGTGATACAGCACAGGTAGGTCCACAGGTGGCTCAGAAACTTGATTTACCACAGGTTACTTATGTTGAGAGTGTTGAGAAGTTTGAGAATGGTGTTATGACTATCAAGCGTCGTTTAGAGAATGGTGTTGAGATAGTTGAGGCTCCTCTTCCGCTTGTTATTACTGTTAATGAGTCGGCTCCAGAGTGTCGTCCACGTAATGCAAGACTTCTTATGAAGTATAAGCACGCTATGACTCCTAGTGAATTGACATCTATTGAGGATGATTATATCTCTAACGTTAGAGAGACACGTGACTACCTTGTTATCAAAGAGTGGGGAGCTGCTGATGTTGTTGTTGAGGATAGCGAATTAGGCGGACAGGGTTCTCCTACTAAGGTTAAGGGTATAGAGAGTGTTGTATTCCAAGCTAAAGAGTCTAAGAAATTAACTGCAGCAGACGAAGATATACGTGAGTTAATGGGTGAGTTGGTTTCTAACCACACTATCGAGTAATAATAAAAGGGGTAGCACAGCGTTATGGTTATAGTGCTACTAGAATTTAATTTAGAGAATAGAAAATGAATAATATATTTGTATATTGCGAGAACCAAAATGGTGTAGTGGCAGAGGTTAGTCTTGAGCTACTTACTAAAGGTCGTTCGCTAGCTAACCAGCTTGGATGCAAGCTAGAGGCTATTATCCTAGGCACTAATCTCGATGGTGTTGAGGAGCTATTAAGTAGATACGGGGCTGATGTGGTACATAAGGCTGACTGCACATGTCTTGAGCCATACCGCACACTTCCGCACACATCTATCGTATGTGGTGTTTTTGAGGAGGAGCAACCACAGATAGCACTTATGGGAGCTACTGTTATAGGTAGAGATTTAGGCCCACGTGTATCGTCGGCACTACATAGCGGTCTAACAGCAGATTGTACATCTCTAGAGATAGGAGATCATGAAGATAAAAAAGCGGGTAAGACATATAAAGATTTACTTTATCAAATACGTCCTGCTTTTGGTGGTAATATCATTGCTACTATCATCAACCCTGATTGTCGCCCACAAATGGCAACAGTGCGTGAGGGTGTGATGAAAAAAGAGGAGGTTGCTAATCCTATACCTGCTGAGGTTAAAATTATAGACCCATCAAAATATCTTACTGAGGCTGATGAGGTGGTTAAAATCATTGAGCGTCATATAGAAGAGCTTGATATTAATATCAAAGATGCAGGTATCATCATAGCTGGTGGTTATGGTGTTGGTTCGGTTGAGGGCTTTAACCTTCTACACGAGCTAGCAGCTAATATCGGTGGTGAGGTAGGTGCTTCACGTGCCGCTGTTGATGCTGGTTTCTGTGAGCATGCTCGTCAGATAGGTCAGACAGGTGTTACTGTGCGTCCGAAACTATATATCGCTTGTGGTATCTCAGGACAGATACAGCACACAGCAGGTATGGAAGAGTCTGCTATGATTATCTCAATCAACACAGACCCTAACGCACCTATTAACCAATTAGCAGACTACTCTATATGTGGTAAGGTTGAAGAGGTTATCCCTAAAATGATTAAGTATTATAAAGAGAACAATAAATAGTAGAAAAAATGGAGAATTTCTTTTTAGATAATAGAGATATTCAGTTTCATCTAGACCACCCACTAGTAAAAAAGGTGGTTGCGCTGAAAGAGAATAATTACGAAGATAGTTTAACAAACGAGATGGCTCCAGCATCATACGAAGATGCTCTTGATAACTACCGCAAGGTGTTAGAGATTATCGGAGGTATCTGTGCTGAGACAATAGATAAAAATGCAGAGAGTGTTGATGTAGAGGGTCCACAAGTGGTTGATAACCATGTTGTGTATGCTCGTGGAACACAAGAGAATCACGATACACTTACTCAAGCAGGTGTTTATGGTATCAGCTTACCAAGAGAGTATGATGGTCTTAACTTCCCACTTGTAGCTTTCACTATGTCGTGTGAGCTTATCGGACGTGCTGATGCAGGTTTCGGTAATATATGGGGACTTCAAGATTGTGCTGAGACACTTCATGAGTTCGCTACTGAAGAGCAGAATCACCGTTTCCTTCCACGTGTTTCTATGGGAGAGACTTGCGCTATGGATCTTACTGAGCCAGACGCAGGTAGCGACCTACAAGCGGTTCAGCTTAAGGCACACTGGTGCGAGGAGCGTCAGACATGGTTACTAAATGGTGTTAAGCGTTTTATCACTAATGGCGATGCACATATATCACTTGTTCTAGCACGTTCTGAAGAGGGTACTAACGATGCACGTGGTCTTTCGTTATTTGTATATGATAAGGTACACGATGCAGTTAAGGTGCGTCGTATAGAGCATAAACTAGGTATCATAGGCTCTCCTACTTGTGAGCTTGTATTTACTGATGCGCCTGCTGAATTAGTGGGTGACCGTAAGTTAGGTCTTATCCGTTATGTGATGGCACTTATGAACGCAGCACGTCTAGGAATTGGTGCGCAGTCGGCAGGTCTTTGTGAGGCAGCTTACCGTGAGGGTCTTAAGTATGCTAAAGAGCGTAAGCAGTTTGGTAAGGCTATTATCGATTTCCCAGCTGTTTATGAGTTATTAACAAATATGCACGCTAAGACACTTGCTTCTCGTGCTATGTTATATGAAACAGCTAGATTTGTTGATGTTTACAAGACATATTTCCATATAAGCAAAAAACGCAAACTAGAGAAAGAGGAGCGTGATGAGATGAAAGAGTACACTAAGTTAGCTGATGTGTTCACTCCACTATTAAAACTATTCTCTTCTGAGTATGCTAATGAGGTATCTTATGATTCACTTCAGATACATGGTGGTTCGGGTTATATGAAAGATTACCCTATCCAGCGTTATGTTCGTGATGCACGTATCACTAATATCTACGAGGGTACTAGTCAGCTACAAGTAGTTGCTGCTATACGTGGTGTTGTTACAGGTGTATTCGAGAAATCTATCTTCGGTTATGAGGCAGAGAATCATAGTGCTGAGGTAGAGCCACTTGTTAAGCGTTTAGTTGCTATGCGTGAAGAGTATCAACAAGCAACAGCCTATGTTACTGGTAAGTCAGATGGCGAGTTCCTTGATTTCCACGCACGTCGCTTAGTTGAGATGGCTGGTCTTATCATTCACTCATACCTATTACTACGTAATGTTACTATGTCTGTTAATGCAGGTAGCGATTGCGCAGCGGCATCTGGATGTGGTACAGAGGAGTATCTACGTGCGGCTAAGAGTTATGTAATGAGAGGTGAGGCTATCTCTAAATCTCATTTCAGCTATATCATGGCAACAGACGTTGCAGATGTAGCAACCTTCAAAGCAGTAAGCGAAGATAAATAGTATTTATAACTAGTAGTGTCCGGCGCACCTGAGGATTGAATTTATGCACGTCATATCTACCCTAA
>CAYJCU010000045.1:0-16690 GCA_964368765.1 uncultured Rikenellaceae bacterium | reverse complement strand
CGCTATCGCTCGTTAGGGTAATTCACAAAACAGGGTTTTGCGAATTACCCTTTATTATGTCAAAAACGGAATAAAATACCGTTCTATAAACTCCCAATAGCAAAAGCGGTAACTAATAGTATTATTAGTTACCGCTTTAAAAAATCGTCTTATCTAATTAATTACGACTTCTTCTCTGTGATGCGCTCTAACCACTTAACCATAAATAGCATAGTGAACATAGAGATACAACAAGCAACAACGAAGATAGTCCAAGTAGCAGTCATAGAAATTCTCTCATAGAATAGACCACCTAAGAAAAGTAATTGGTTACCTAATGCAGTAGCACATAACCAAAGACCCTGCATGATACCTTGATACTTAGGAGGTGCAACTTTAGATACGAAAGATATACCTAGTGGAGAGATGAATAACTCAGCAACTGTTAGTATGAAGTAAGTACCCACAAGTAACATAGGAGTAACATTAGGTGTGTAACCTGTTGAAGCTATCTCACTCTTAAGTGGAAGACCTGTTGAACCTAAAGCCATTACCACGAAACCTAGAGCAGCGATACCCATACCGATAGCAATCTTCTTAGGTGTTGATGGCTCGATACCCTTAGCACGTAATGTTCCAAATAACCATAATACAAGTGGAGTTAAGAATACCACAAAGAATGGGTTAATAGATTGGAATAACTCAGCACCTACTAGCTTAACGAAACCTAAATCTATATTAATTTGAGATAAATCTGTATAGTCTTTAGCAAAAAGTGTTAGTGTAACACCATTTTGGTGGAAAGAGAACCAGAAGAAGATAACAACACCAAATACTGCAAGAAGAGCATAGATACGTTGTTTAACCTCGTTAGCAGATAACTCTACCTCAGCAGCAGAAGTTGTAGCAGCAGCTACTTTCTTACCTGGATCTGGGAATCTCTTAGCATTTACTAAATAGATAACAAGAGAGATAAGCATAGCACCAATAGCAGCGATAAATGCATAGTTGAAACCAGTTGTAAAGATATTTACATACTCATTAGCAAAAGCCATTAGGTCTGTACCATTGTAACCAACCTCTTTAGCAATAGTTGCTAAACGCTCACCACCTTCAGCACCATTACTTGCAACAAACTTATTACATACATCAGGAAGAATCTGATTGTACTGATAACCGTTTGATTGTACCCACCAGTTACGGATACCTACTGCGATGATTGGAGCAAAGATAGCACCAACATTGATAAACATGTAGAAAAGAGAGAAACCAGAGTCACGCATCTTGCTGTACTGTGGATTGTCATACATCTGACCTACAAGAGCTTGAAGGTTACCTTTGAATAAACCATTACCGAATGCAATAATAAATAGAGCAAAACAAGTAAGGATAAGCATCATTGTAAAGTTACCAGATGGAATTGGTGTATCAGAAGGAATTGATAACAATACATAACCCAAGGTCATCATTAGTAATCCCACAAAGATTGTTGTTTTGTACTTCTTTGTTTTATCTGCTACAATACCACCAACAAGTGCTAGTACATAGATCAAGAAATAGAATGTCGAGTAGATAAGTGTTGCCTCTTGCTCGAAGTTAAATTTTGTTTGTAGGAACAGCAATAGAATTGCCATCATTGTGTAGAAACCGAAACGCTCACCCATATTGGCAAGTGATGCGGCTAAGAGTCCCTTAGGATGATTCTTAAACATAATAAATTGGTTTTAGTTAATATTATTAATTTATTTTGGTACAAAAATATTAAAAAATTTCATACTTACAAAACTATTGTTATAATTTTATTGAAAAAAATAAAAAAAGGAGGCTAAAATATAGCCTCCTTGATACATTATTTTTTCTTTTTCTTTGAGACAACCGCCTCTTTCTTTACTAGTTTAGCTTTGAATTTAAGCTTCTTAAGATTTTTAATAATCTCTTTCTCATCAATCCTCTTAGAGTCGTAAACAACGGTTACTGTATTCTCTTCAACAGATACCTCAACACTTCTCACACCTGATCCTAGTGATGCTGCATTATCCATTATACGAGCTTTACAGCTACCACAGTGAATCTCTGTGCTAAATACAGCTTTAACCATTTTACCTTTTTTGTCCTCTGCGCTTAATTCATTTACTGAGATTCCGAATACCATTAAGATGGCAATAACTAATAATTTTTTCATGATTTTAATAATTTTATTTGGTTAATAATTTTTAATACAACCTGTGTTATAGATAAAAAATAGTGTTAATTATTATTGTTGTCCGGTAAAAAAATCAAAAAAACCTAGTAACTACCTATCCTGCAGTAAATTAGTTGCAATTTAAATTATAGGGGCTTACAAAAACAAAAATTTTGATTTTTTTACTTCTAGGAGTGCCAATTTACCCAAAATTGGATTTAGGTGCGTTATAGGTGCCCTAAAACACACCTGCGTAGTACATGGGTACTTTATATGGTGGGTTTTAGGGTAGATATGACGTGCATAAATTCAATCATCAGGTTCGCCGGACACTACTAGTTAATTATTGATAATAACTAAGGTTTAATATAGGTTAAATCTAAATCCTGCATAGAACTTACGCCCCATAAGAGGGCCCCACACTAGCGACGAGTTAAAATCGGTAGAGAATGGGTTTTCTGCTCCTAATATAGGATTCTCTTGTTTATAATTTGCTATATTCTCGCACCCTAAGTATATCTCAATACGATTTATTCTCTTGCTTATTTGAGCAAAGAACATAGGATATGCAGGCGACATGTATGAGTCTGCTAAATCACCCGTAGTTGTTGGCACTCTGCTTGGCCCATTATATTGTGCCGTAACATCGAATACCCAACGGCGTAGCGGAGTAGCATATTGCAGATTAAGAAGTGTTTTGTATCTACTAACCAGCGGACGCTCTACCTCAACCCAGCTACCATCTCCTCTCATAATATGCATAGACGAATTTGTATAGCGATAAGTGGCAAAAACCTCTATTCTCGAAGTTGGTGTCCACATAAAATCTACCTGATAGTTATCAGTATATGAGCTTTTATCTGAGTTATATATAAATATATGATTAGCAGAGTACTCTTGATCTACAATAACTTGGTTATCAAACTGAGTACGGAAATAATCTACACTAAAAGTAGCATCGTTTTCATTCATCAGTGATAGAGTTTGTGTCACACTACCTCCAAAAGTAAGTGCCTCCTCTAATCTATCTACACCTGTGTGCGAACCTCCGTCAAACTTAATAACTCGTCCGGTTGCCATAATACCAATATTATCCGTAATGATATTTGTTGAGCGGTAGCCAACTCCCGCCGAACCTCGCACTACTGTGTTAGGTGTCACATTCCATTTAATCTGTCCTCGTGGCGTAAAATAGCTCTTTTTATAGTAGCTGTTATAATCTCCCCTAGCACCTAAAATAATAGAGAAGTTATCAACACTATATGTATATTCAGCATAACCTCCCAATATATTTTCGTCTATATCAAGATTATGAATATTTAATATCTCGTTACTATTACTGCTATACGGCACATAATTAACCAACTCTTCATTAATAGAGCGAAGCGTGGCAGTAGCACCAAATATAATAGATGAGTTATATGTGAAGAAGTGCTTATACATTAGGTTAGAGTAAAAATTATTCTCTATCCCTCTGTAATTATTTAGTCCAAAATAGGCATCTTGCTCAAAATGGTTAAAATCGGCAACAATAGCTATACTAGGGCGTTGTTGGTCATTAATTTCACTATCATAAACAGCACGCCCTGTTGGCATTCCTATTTTAATATATCCATTTGCCTCACGATTATGAATTAACGAACCATATATATTATCAGGATTATCAATACCCTTAAACATATCATCACGCATATCATCATCATAACCTATCTCACCACCTAGTCTAGTCTCTTCAAGATATTTCACGCCATAACGTAACTGAAAACCATTATCTGCTGCATATAACCAACGATTAGCAAAATTAATCTGTTTCGTGTTAGGCATATCTCTAAAACCATCATGGTTATGATCTTTAGCTCCCGCCTCAGCATCGGTTGAACCATGAAACATGAGAATTGTTGATAACTTAGCATCTTTAGTAACTGGTAGTGCCGTTGTAACATTAAGCTCTGTTCTAAACTCGTTATTTATGTAACCATTAACAAACAAACGTTCGGCATCTGTTGGTTTACGATACTCAAGGTTCACCTGCCCTGTGATAGCCTCTGAACCTGCCGTAACTGATGAAATACCTTTAGACACCTGAATAGAACTCAACCACATACCTGGTGTATAACTTAGTCCATAAGGTGCATTTATGCCTCGCATTATAGGGCGACTCTCATCAAGCATCTGTGTATATGTACCCACAAGTCCTAACATTTTAATCTGTCTAGCACCTGAAATGGCATCACTATACCCCACTGTCACTGCTGCTGAGTTCTCAAAACTCTCTGCTAATGAACAGCAAGCCATCTTACATAACCCTAAAAATGATATTGTTTCGTTCTTTACAATACTATTCTGCTCTATATAGTTACCTTGAATCTTGCCTTGAACCATTACATCGCCTAGCCCCATATTACCACTCTTCATGGTAATTGCTATTTCTCTCACTCCTCTCTCTATAGTTGTTGTGTCGTTATTGTAACCCACATAACTGGTTACTAATCTGTTGTAATCTTTTACTCTGTGTATAGTAAATACACCTAGCGAGTCTGTCATACTTCCTACCGTAGTGCCTTCCCAATAGATCATGGCACCAATAGCAGGATTGCCATCACTATCTTTAACTGTACCCTCAATCTTTTGCGAATATGCAAGGGTAGAGCATAGTAATGCTGCTAATAAAAAAATCTTTCTTTTCATCTTAAATTTCTCCCATAAATAAATGTATGCGTATATATCACACGCTAATTAAGTATGCCTAAGTATATAGACACACCAAACCAAGATAACAAAATTGCTATCTCATTATCTATGATATGGGAGGGGCACGGGAGGCCCTATGAAGGGATGGGGGACTCTCATAGCAACATTCTGCAAATAGAGAGTATTGTGATTTGTTACTAGACTCTATAACGAGGTTTAACTCAATATACTCTATTGTCGTATCATAGCATATAACGCTACTCGATATTTCATAATCATCAACCTCTTGAATCTCTCCACAGTTGCAATCATCATCACAACCGCAAGTAGTGCATGAATTACTCTGGCAGCCACACATGCCTGAATTCTCAGAACTACAACACGATGCCTCAGTACAATTATTATGTGAACATGTTGAGGCAGTTGTATTAAAGATAGATAATATACTATTTCCTGTACCACAACTGTGCATAACAGCACCTCTAGTAAGTAGTAACACAGATACACTTACTAGAGATAGGATTAATAGTATATTTCTAAAATGTTTCATTAAAATCTAAAAATAAAAGTAGCTGATACAATATCATTAGAGTACTTGCTCTCAACAGCACTTGGCGCACTCACAACAACATCATAATTTGGGTCTTGCGGATCAACAAATACTCCATCATAATATAGTGTTGGCAGTGTCTTATATATCGAACTTATATAGGCTATATCAACACCTATGTTTTCATATCTAAAACCAACGCCTAACGATAATACATTTGTTGAGCCATAACTTCTATCAGGCTCATAATCACTACTAAATGGCGAACTATGATAAGCATATCCTCCTCTAACATATAAAGGACCCAATGGGCGATACTCGGCACCTACCATAAAGCTATTTGTAGGTCTATAAATATAACTAATATCATCATTTATATAGTTACTGCCGCTTAGGTCAAAAACCTTCATTTTATTATACCATGTACGTTCGTAGTCAAAAGAGATAATACCCTTTTTATTAGCGAACGATATACCTGCTAATAGTGAGGCTGGGCGAGTGAAACCATACTCTAAAACATCTATCGGGGTAAATTGGTCAAACTGATCAACCCCAAAATCTGTTGCCATATTAGCAAGATACTCATCTGTAACTGGCGAAGATGTTGTTGCTGGAGCATGATAAGCCACTCCGATACGAACGCCATTAACTGGCACCAATGTAGCCCCCACTTTAAAATCAAATGCGCTACCTGACATATAACTCTCCTGCTCATATCTCAGATTAATAAGCTCTTGCACATTACCCTCAACACCAAACTCTTGATAATTACTATAACGACTAAGCGAGAAAGAGTAGACCCCTAATGTTACACCAAGATATAGTTTATCTCCAATATTCGCACCTATTGCAAATGACGAATATAGTGTGCTTACGCTCTCTCTCATATCTTGTTGTGGATTAACTAAATCAGTATAGGCAAGTGCCTGATCATCCACAACATAACTAGGAGGATTTGACCCTGTTACATGATCAACCATCCATGTATTATATGCCATAACAGCCCCCCAATGACTTACGGGCATATTACGAAATATTTCAGGATTATTAGCAAAATTTTCAGTAGATATATCTGCCACATTATAGCCATATAATTGAGCTGCAAAATAATCTCCGATTGAGATATTAGATGATGGCGACTCTACATAGCGTTTGGTAGATACCGTGCTATTTTGCTCTATACTATACGCTATATTTAATGCCTTTAAAATACCACCTGAACGTCTATTATTTATTAAGTTTATCACACCACCTAAGTTATTTAGGTTGGTTGAAACCTTACGTGATTTAAAATCGCCATAAAGATTACCAAATCTCTCTCCATCAAAATCATAAACAGACGATTTAACAGTATTCACTGATAAACTAGGAGTTATTGCAAATTCAGAGGATCTATACATACCCAAACCAGCTGGGTTGATATTAATAGATGAAATATCAGCACCAAGCGATGTAAAAGCACCACCCATAGCTGCCACACGAGCTGAACGGTGCGTGCGCTCTACTTTAGACATAGAGTGTAAATCCTCTATCGATTGAGCATACGACGATGATACCACTAAGCTAACAAAAAAGGCTAGATATATCTTTATTTTACACATAATAATAATATTATTTTCGGTTATCTACTTCTAGATGTTCCACTGCTACGACCCGACGACGATGTACCACTACTTCTTGTTGAAGTTGTACCACTACTGCTACGACTTGACGACGAAGAAGATGTAGAGCGGTATGACGACGATGAACCACTACTAGTTGAACGACTCCGGCTAGTATTATCAGTGTTCGTGTAACTTGATTTGTTACTAGATTTACTGCTATTAACACTCTCTCCTCTATTATATTGTCTAGAGGTTGTAGATGTGCGACTAGTGCTATTAGTTACACCAGTACGAGTAGTTATATTATTTGAACGTATACGGCTCGTATTTGCTGATGAATTGTGTGTTCCTGCTGTACGTGTAGTTGTTGTTAAACGTGTTGTAGCCACTCTTGTGGTTGTACCTCTATTATATTGTCTACCTGTTGATGATACAGTTGACTTACCCACACTATTTCTGACACTACCCCTATTATTATATACTACACTACGAGACGCATTGTTGTGATGGTATTTATTGTGGTGGTGCGAATGGTGATGATTATTGTGGTGGTAATGGTGGTGTCTACGATAATGGTGGTAGAAGAACGGATCATAATAGAAGTTAAATCTTCCTGGGTGATGATACCAAAATGGGTTATATCCCCAACTACCGCCCCAACCATAGTAATAGAATGGGTCATAAGGGTTATGGTATCCCCAATGTCCGCCATAACACCAACTAGAGTAACCATATCCCCAAGGAGAGTACCATGCAGGAGACCATAGCGACACAAGATATACTGTTACGCCATTTTCATCCTCTTCACTCTCTTTGTCTCGGCTCTTTTTGCGAGCCTCATAAGCATTACTAACAGAGTTATTTACAGCATCTTCGAACATACCAGGATAGTACCCCTCGTAAGAAGCAGCACCCTCAGCACTCTCTGTTTCACCCTCCATCTCACTAGCTATCAGCCCTCTTTTGGTGGTAGACAATTGCTCAGGAGTATTTCTATCTAATTTCTCTGTATCTTTACTTTTAATTCTTGATTGTAACTCTACTTCATCCCCGCTGTAATACAGCTCATCTTCAAAATTTTGAGCCATAACACCATTCGCAACTATAAATAGTGCGATAAACGTCCCTAATATCAATCTTATGCGTCTCATAATTATAATTTTTTAATTTATTCTTAATATCTAAACGAAATAATCTTGGTAATTATTATTGTTTTGGTGTAAAATTAACATACACCGAGTGCAAAAGTAGTAAAAATTTTATTTGGTTGTACTTTTTTATTTAAAAAAAATATCATACATTTGTATTGTTATTGTCGAATATAGGTATTAACATAAAAAAAATAATATTATGGCTACTTTAAAAACAGTTTATTTAGGAGGGTTACGCACTGAGATAACTCACTATCAATCGGGTAATAAAGTTATTACTGACGCACCAACTGATAATAATGGCAAAGGAGAGAGCATATCTCCTACCGATATGGTTGCTGCGGCTTTGGGTTCGTGTATGCTAACTATTATGGGAATGGCAGCTGACACTCACAATTTTGATATTGTTGGTACAGAGATAGAGACAACTAAAATAATGTCTACGGAGCCTCGCAGGATAGGACAAATTGATATTGTGTTTAACTTTCCGCACGATTACGAGCCACGTATTAAGCGTTTAATAGAGGCGGCAGTTAAGAGTTGCCCTGTTGAGCATAGCCTACATCCAGATATAAAAAGAAATATCACATATAATTATAAACAAGAGTAATGGAGAGCGATTATTTACCCGTGCTACTACTATGTGTTTCCATAGTAGTAGCTTATATTTTATCAGCTGTTGAGCTGGTTATTAAATCACAAGACGACCCTACACAAGAGTCGTTTAAACACACTAAGCACCAAGGGAGGCTTAATTTTATCCATAGGCAGAGAGAGTTATTCAAGTTAGGTATTATGATAACTAAGAATATCTTACGTTTGATTATTGCCTACACCACATTAATAGTAGTTAAAGAACAAACTACTGATTTAGTTGGAGTTGAACTAACTTTTGCTATTGCAATTATAGTTACAGCCACCATTTTTGTGCTGTTTTTGTATCTTCTGCCTAATGTCACGTTTCATAAACTACATAAAGCTACGGTAGGCTGGTTATACTACCCCACTGTTATTATTATGTGGATTATGTACCCTTTCTCTCGTTTTACCCTCATATTGCGTAACACAACTTATAGTGGGCAGTTATATAATGGAGAGAAACCAATATCTATTGAAGAGCTATCTGATGCTGTTGAGATAGTATCTAAAGTAAATACGATAGAGGAGAAACGTATCTTATCGGGTATGGTTCGTTTTGCTAATGCGGCGGTAGAGGATATTATGTGTCATCGTACAGAGATGGTTATGCTTGAGTATGATGCAAATTTTAAAGAGGTTAAAGAACTATTTAGAGAGTCTGGTTTCTCTCGCATACCTGTATATAAAGAGAATAGTGATAATATTGTTGGGGTGATACACCTCAAAGATGTTATTCATGTTATAGAAAGCGACGACTATAAATGGCAAGAGGATATACACCAGCCACTTTTTGCAAATAACGAGTTAGCGGTAAATAAACTGTTGCTTGTTTTTCAGTCTAAAAAAGAGCACATGGCTATTGTAGCCGATGAGTATGGTTCAACACTAGGTCTTGTTACTCTTGAAGATGTGCTTGAAGAGATAGTGGGTGAGATAAACGACGAGTTTGATGAAGAGGAGGAGAATGCCCCTCGTGAACTACAAGAGGGTATATATATTGTAGAGGGTAAAATACCTGTTACCGAATTTATTGAGCTCTTATCACTTGATGATGAATTAACACAAAACCTATCTGAAGAGATTGATACACTAGCGGGGCTTGTAGTGGAGTTACTACAAGATTTCCCAAAGGTTGGCTCATCGGTAATATTCGAGAATAGCGTTCGGCTGACTGTAATAACAATGAATAGGTATCGTATTGATAGGGTGAGGGTTGAGAGAGTTATTTCTGAAGATGATGATAACTAAAGAGACCAATTTCGGATATATATATATCGTAACTAGAGATGATAGAGAGTTAGATACCATTATTAATAGTATTAATCTGTCTGAGTGTGAAAAGAGTTATCTTGATAATATATCTTCTGAACTTAGAAAAAGAGAGTGGCTAACCTCACGATGTGTTATCCGCAAAGTGTTAGGTGATGATGTATCAACCTACTACGATGATAGGAGACCATTACTAAAGGGTAGTGATAAACACCTATCTATATCGCATAGTGATGATGTGGTGGTGGTGATGCTATCTGATAAACAATGTGGTGTTGATATTGAGGGAGTTGAACGTAATTTCAGCCGTGTAAGGGGGCGTTTTATGTCTCTTAGTGAGCAGAGTATGATTACTCCAGAGAATTCTGTTTATGCGTGGAGCATAAAAGAGGCTGCCTATAAAGCGATTGGTGTTCATGATATAATTTTTAACTCTATGTTTATTATAAATAGTATAGATTATATCAATGGCGTGGCTGTTATGACCTATAAAGATAGAGATTACAGTTTCAATTTTTTCATACACAATAAATATGTTATTTCATACATTGAGAGATGAGATTTAAAGATATAGTAGGGTTACAACACCTCAAAGAGGTTATAGTGGCACAGATAGAAAGAGGGCGTATTCCTCATGCTCAAATAATTGAGGGTGTGGCTGGTTATCAGTCGCTCCCTTTTGCTATTGCCTATGCACAATACATTAACTGTCTATCTCCTATTGAGGGGGACTCATGTGGCGAGTGTAGTTCATGTATTAAGAGCGAGATGTTACAACATCCCGATATATCTTTTGTTTTTCCTGCTGGTGTACCGTTAGGAAAGAAGGGTAAGAAAGATGATTATATAAGTATCGACCTTATGGCAGAGTGGCGCAAAGCTATCTGCGACTCTGCGCCAATGGGGTGTTTTACTGAGGCTGAGTGGTACTCTATAAGTGGTATCGGTGGCGAGAAGGGTAATTCACAAGGCTCTATAGGGCGTGCCGAGGCAGAATATATATCGCAATTAGTTAGTTATAAGCCTATTGAGGATGGTTACAGAGTGATTATTATATGGCTACCTGAGAAGATGAATAGCAGTGCAGCCAACGCATTACTGAAACTATTTGAAGAGCCTGCACCTCGTAATATCTTCCTTTTTGTTAGCGAGCAACCTCAACAGATACTCGAAACTATCACCTCACGCACACAGAGAATCACAATTCCAGCTATTGATAACGAGGATATAGTTAATTATTTAGTCTCTATCTCAGACAGAGAAAGAGGAGAGCTTGAGGCAATAGGTGCAGCGGCAAATGGCAATATTATTGATGCTGTAAAGAGCATTAATAGCAGTGGACAACTAGAGAATTTAGAGCGATTTAAACTATTAATGCAAAAGAGCTATAAGCCCGATATACATGGAGTACTTGAGTGGGTTGATGAGTTTATAGCACTTAATAAAGAGCAACAAAAGGCCTTTTTCAATGAGGCTATCAATATATTAAGGCAGAGTTTTATGCTTAATATAGGGTTAGAGGAGTGCGCATATAGTTTTGGAGAGTATCGTGAGTTTGTTGATAGATTTCAGGCTGTAATTACAAAGGCAAATATTGCCGATATTGTAGCATCTTTCGAGCGTGCATACCGCGATATATCTCATAATGGCAATAGCAGAGTGGTGATAACCCATTTTGCACTTACATTAACACCTTTATTACGTAAAAAATGATTGAAACAACACTTTTACTAGGTTGTAATCTAGGAGATAAAGAGCATAATATTATTGAGGCAGTAGCACTTTTAGAGGAGAGGGTTGGCAAAGTGGTTCGCTCTTCAGAGATGCGTCACTATGAGGCGTGGGGCTTTGATTGTGATGATACCTTTGTCAATCAGATAGTGGTGTGCAAAACAGCTCTTACACCTGAGGATTTACTATTTACACTATGGGATATAGAGCGCAATTATGGCAGAGAGCGAGGTACACCCGAAGAGGAGTTAGCAAAATATGAGGCACGCCAGAGGGGCGAAAGAGGTTACTCATCTCGTATGATGGATATTGACATTATTTTTTATGGAGAGCACAAAATAAACACTCCGCTATTAACCATTCCGCACCCACTCTATAAAGAGAGAGAGTTTGTATTAGAGTTACTGCAAGAGGTAAAGAAGGTTATGTAATAAATTATTGTTGTCCGGTAAAAAAATCAAAAAACCTATTAACTGTCTATCCTACAATAAATTAATTGTGATTAAAATTATAGGGGCTTACAAAACTGAAATTTTGATTTTTTTACCTTTAGAAGTGCCAGTTTACCCAAAATTGGATTTAGGTGCGTTATAGGTGCCCTAAAACACACCTGCGGAGTACATGGGTACTTTATATGGTGGGTTTTAGGGTAGATATAACGTGCATAAATTCAATCCTCAGATTCTCCGGACACTAATAGTAATAAATTTTGATAGATATATTGCTATTATTATAAAAAAAATATGTATTTTTGCACCCAACGAGCTACTAATGATATTTACATGCTCTATAATACTGTTAATCAAGAAATTATATAAAGTTTTAATAAAATAAAGTAATGGCAACAATAAAATTACCATTTAAAGAATCAACATCAAAAATAGTTTGGTCGTGGATAGGTGTTATAGTAGGCTCGTTCTTAGTAGCGGCTGCTTATGTACTGTTTAATACCCCTTATAAAATTACTCCTGGTGGAGTATATGGCTTAGCTATTATTGTTAATAATTTTATTCCCGATTTCAAGGTAGGTACTTTGGGCTTAGCGATGGATGTACCGCTATTAATTATATCACTAATCATTTTTGGTAAAAATTTTGGAGCTAAGACCATCTTATCAGCTCTTCTACTTCCGTTTATGATGAACGGGCTAGAGAGTTTAGTGGGTGGTACCGATCCATCTCTTATACTAGGGGGGCGCATAGATCTTTCAGGAGATGTTCTGTTAGCCTCTATTTATGGTGGTACCTTGATAGGTATCGGATTGGGTATCATTGTAAAGAGTGGAGCTACCTCAGGTGGAACAGATGTTATTGCAATGATAATAACGAAATATCTTAAATTACCATTCTCAAAATCGGTATTGATTGTTGAGGCTATGGTTATACTAACAGGTATGATAGTGTTTGGTAGTTGGGTACTACCTCTTTACTCACTTATATCACTATTCCTAACAACTAAGTTGATAGATGTAGTTATTGAGGGTGCAAGTACAGATAAGATGCTATTTATTATATCGGATAAATATGAAGATATAAAAGAGTATATTCTTAATGATTTAGAGAGAGGGGGTACATACTTTAAGGCAAGCGGTATGTATACACAGTCAGATAAAATGGTTATCTTTGTTACTATCTCTCGTAAAGAGTTACCTAGTGTGAGAGAGGTAGTGGGACAGATAGACCCTAAAGCCTTTATTACGGTGGTTAATACACATGAGATAATGGGTTCAGGATTTAAATCTCTAACAGATAAATAGATATGAATATAAGAACAAGAATAAATATAGTCCTTTTTGTAATAGCTACTATTGGATTGTCTCTACTCATACCAACAAGTGGAATGTTTAAGTATGAGTATAAACTAGGCAACGTATGGAGTGGTGGTACAATAGTGGCACCTTATGACTTCCCTGTTCTTAAGAGCAATGAAGAGTACAAGTTAGATATTGATAATTTTAAACGTAGATACCAACCTGTATATAGCAATAACCGCTCGCAGGGGGAGACATTATCAGTGCTAAGCAAAGCTTTATCTGTTCAGGATACACTTACTAGTCTCTCGTCTCGCATAGACTCTCTTCATTTTGCCACCTACGCAAAACTAAATGAGATTTATAACGTAGGTATTGTAGATAATAACATAACTCGTTCAGGTAGCTCTCTAATCAAAGTTATTACTGGTAGCGATTTAGATTACTATATTTTAGATAATTTATACAGCATTGATAGTGCTAGAGAGGCTATTGAAGAGGTGCTAGCGAATGCAACAGCAGAAGAGAGAGCACCAATAATTGACATGATAGATAGATACATATCTCCGAATATAGTATATAATGAAGAGGTTGATAACTACATATACGACAACGAGTTAGGCAAAATATCTACCATGATAGGAAATATCAAAAAGGGTATGATTATTATTAATAACGGAGATGTTATAGATAATGATAAGTTTACACTTTTTGAGTCTCTACGTACAGAGCATAACCGAAGAGGGGCGAATCAATTCTCTATTCTTCCTTTTTTAGGCAACCTGCTTTTTGTGTCGATAGTTCTTATTCTATCATATTTCTCTCTCTCAACATTCGACAGAGAGTTTCTAAAATCAACACGTAATGTACTGTTTCTGCTGATACTATATATATCTTTTATGTTGGTTTGTCTAGGCGTACAAAGAATAACATTCTATGATGTGAGCCTATCAGTAGTACCGCTGGCGATATTCCCTATATATCTCAACTACTTTTTTGGTTCTAAAATATCTATATACCAATATATATTTGTGCTGCTTATAGTGTCGCTAATATCAACAGAATCTTTCCAGTTCTTAATGATGAATTACCTAGCAGGTATGGCTGGTATGTATGCCCTTCACAGTAGCGCAACCTATAAAAGAGGACATCTTATCCGTGCAGCTATTATTACACTATTAGTATATATTTTTATATACACGATATTAACATTCATGGAGGATGGAGAGTTTAGTAACGTGCTTGTAGAGAATTATATGTGGTTTGCCATTAATGTGGTTCTGCTATTAGTTCTTTATCAATTGATTTATCCTCTTGAAAAGCTATTCCGTTTTGTATCAAATACCACCCTTATGGAGCTTAATGATACAAATAATAGATTACTGCGGGATCTATCTATGAAGGCACCTGGTACTTTCCAACATGTACTGCAAGTTGCTAATCTGAGTGAGACGGCGGCAAAGGCTATTGGGGCTAATCATATACTCGCACGTACAGGGGCACTATATCATGATATTGGCAAGATGAGCAATCCACAATATTTTATTGAGAATAATATAGCAGGAGGCTCACCGCACGACTCAACACCACCTCTTAAAAGTGCAGAGATAATAAGAGAGCATGTTACTGAGGGGGTTAAATTGGCTAAGAAACATAACCTGCCTAACGTTGTAATTGATTTTATCACTACGCATCATGGGCAGTCATTAATATACTACTTCTACAAGAAGCACCAAGAGGGAAATCTTGATAGTGAAATCGACGAAACACTTTTTAGATATGATGGTGAACCACCACACACTAAAGAGACAACAATATGTATGATGGCTGACTCTATTGAAGCGGCATCACGCACACTTAAAGAGTACTCTTATGACTCTGTATCAGAACTTGTTGAACGCATAGTGAATGGACAGGAGTCAAACGGATTACTGGTAAATTCTCCTCTAACTTTTGCTGAATTGGTAAAGGTTAAAGAGGCTTTAAAAGATAAATTAGTGAGTATATATCACTCACGTATAGAGTATCCAAAATAAAAATATGACTTGTTAAATATTAAAAATATAAATAGTATGAAGAAAATATTAATTGTTGGAGCTGGTGGACAGATAGGTTCTGAGCTAACCACCCACTTACGTAAGATTTATGGTGCATCAAATGTAGTTGCGGCAGACCTTCGCGAATCTATACCAATGGAGATAGATGGTCCTTATGAGAGATTAAATGCTATGGAGATTGCTGAGATGTCTTTTATCGTGCACAAATACGGTATAGATACTATCTATAATCTTGTAGCTCTTCTTTCTGCTACTGGAGAGAAAGATCCTAATTTTGCATGGAAAGTAAATATGGGTGCTCTTACTAACTCGTTAGAGGTGGCTCGTTTATTTGGTTGTGCTGTATTCACTCCTAGCTCTATTGGTGCTTTTGGTGCTGACTCTCCAAAAGATTTAACGCCACAAGATACTGTTATGCGTCCATCTACAATATATGGTGTGTGTAAAGTATCAGGAGAGCTTTTAAGTGATTACTACTTCACTCGTTTTGGTGTTGATACACGTAGTGTGCGTTTCCCAGGTCTTATCTCTAATGTTACTCTTCCTGGTGGAGGTACAACAGACTATGCAGTTGAGATATATTATGAGGCAATAAAAAATAAGCAGTTTACATGTCCTATACCACAAAACATGTTTATGGATATGATGTATATGCCTGATGCTCTTGATGCTTGTACTAATCTTATGGAGGCTGATCCAGCTAAATTAATACACCGTAATAGTTTTAATATTGCATCTATGAGCTTCACTCCTGAGATAATTTTCGAGACTATTAAAAAGCGTATCCCTGAGTTTACTATGGATTATAATGTAGATCCAATTAAAGAGGCTATCGCTTCTACATGGCCTAACTCTTTAGATGATAGCTGTGCTCGTAGTGAGTGGGGATGGAGTCCTAAATGGGATTTAGAGAGCATGACTGACGATATGTTAAAGGTTATTGCGGATAAACATTCTAAGGGTTTATTGTAATAAAACATAATAAAGGGGTGACATCAATAATTTGCTTTTGGGTCATCCTTTTTTAAAAACTATTGTTGTCCGGTAAAAAAATCAAAAAACCTAGTAACTGCCTATCCTGCAATAA
>CAYJCU010000044.1:0-17020 GCA_964368765.1 uncultured Rikenellaceae bacterium | reverse complement strand
ACACTATATCGGTGCGATAGATTTTCAATTCTTAAAATTGGTTCGCTCATAATTTCTATATTTTATGGGTAATGTGGGGAGAAATTTATCTCCCCCTTTATGTTATTTAGAACGTCTTCTTAATGTTATTAGTAATGCAAGTGCTATAACGAGTGCAGGTATTATCCAAGTGAATATAAAATTATTAATTTTAGCACCTTTCTCTTTAAGTCCAAACTTATTATCAATAGGCTCAGGGCGGCGCATATCAATAGGGGCAACGCCATCTGACAACCAATCAAAAGCGGCATCTACAAATAGGTAGTTCATTGTCATTCTGCCACGTCCTTGACCATTCATATCGGTATTAGAGATAAAATCGCCATCACCTCCGATAATTATTTTTTGAGTTACATCGCCAACTTTTTTATCTAGAGCAACGATAAGAGGAATCTCTTTAACTATTTTTTCGCCTGCTTCTGCGTTAAATATTGGCTCTTCCTCTTCAAAATAACGTGTCTCTAGCTCATTCCAAGCAGGAAGTAAGCTATCTGTTACCATTATTCGACGTACATTGTAACCCTTCTCTTCTGTAGCTACCACCTCAGCCGCCGATTTACTTGAGGCTGAATAGAAAGGATATAATAGGAACCACTCTAAGCGGTGTGATATTTCTCTACACTCTTCGTGTGCCTCAGCAAATAGTAGGTCCGCATCAAAACCCTCTCTAGGCTGAACAATTACCCCATCTTTAATATATGCTCCGAACTGCTCAATCAAAGGGTTAGTAACGTGTGCTCTGCGTGCCTCTCCAAGAATGAAAAGGTCTCCTCCTTTATCAACATAATCTTGATAATTTTTCATCTCTTGCTCGTTAAGAGGTTCGCGCATATCGCCAAATAGAAGTATAGTAACATCCTCTGGTACCGGTTGCATTAGATCTACATCGCAAATATTGAAACCGTGGTTATATAGCGACCTACGCTCAGATTTACTCACAAAACTGTCGTAGTTAAGACTACCACCTATATTACGACTACGCACTCCGTGTCCAGACACAAAACCAACCTTTGGCAGTTGGACATTCGTTAAACGTTTAAGTGATGCTGTTATATTCGCCTCTTCAGGAACAACCTGTGAATCATTAAAATTACGAATATACTCTTTCTTGCCATTTCCTAACTCAACAACCTTTATTGTTTGGTAACCTTCTTCACTGAAATCTTCCAGTTTAGCAACTTCTGCCTCTGTCATAAGGCGGTGAGCAGGGATATCGTAGCGATCAAGTAGTTTCTCCATAAAATCGGCATCATCCTTACTAAATCTAGAGAACTGCTTGCGTAGAGCTGGGTAGTTAGCATTTTTATCAGAGTAGTAATATTTATACTCCATTTTTATATCTGGCTTAAAGCGTGTGTACATTGAGTAGTACTTCATGTCACGCAACTCTGTTCTTGGAAGGAAGTTGAAAACTATTCTATTGTCATCAAATATATTGGTGTAGTTGGTAATAGTTATATCCTCATCTTTTAGTTGGTTAATAACATCTTGACTCGCTTTAGTTAGAGTGTTGCGCTCAAAGCGTATCATATCCCAATATATTTTAAGTGCAGGGCGAGAGCTAATAAAAGCAACTGCCATCAAGGCAGCTATTAATCCACCATAATATTTGAATAATTGTACTTTAGTTTTCTTCTCACGTTTGAAGATAAGGCGGAAGATAGAAAGACATAGGAAAAAGGTAGTTATTGTAATGAAGTATATTATATCCTCTGTACACAGCACACCCTGAATAAAGTAGTAAGCACGTCCATTTATTGATAACCAATATGTAACATCACGAATAAATGGCACATCTTGCCAGAAATTGCCAATGTATGAGAAGAAAGTAAGTACAACCAAAGTACTTAAAACAGCCACCATCTGGTATGAAGTTAAGCTAGACATAAATAGACCAACTGCACAATAAGCGCATATCAATAGATATATGCCAAATAGTGCTACTAGTACTAGAGGCCAGTCGAAATTTTCTGTTAATACTCCCGCATGGATAACATAAACAGACAGAATACCTACCATTAATAGGGCAAATGTAGCTAATGCTATGAATTTACCCATTATTATTTGAGTATTCTTTAATGGCGAGGCATAGAGCAGATTTATAGATCCACTACTATACTCTCTACTCATTACCCCCATCGTTAAAAGAGGAATGTAGAAGAATATATACCCTAAAAGTTGTAAGAAAATTCCACCAGACCAAGGATCAGAAAAGATATTAAATGTAACATCACTAGTCATGTTACCAGTCTGCATGAACATTGCGTGCATATCTATTTTTCCCAAATACATCATTGTGGTGTGTACTATAAATATCACGAGAATAAACCACGCAATTGGAGAGTAAAACAGAGTTTGTAGCTCTGTTTTAGCTATTCTTAAAGTTTGTTTCATAATTATTATTTTATTTTTTAGTGATAAATGGAACTCTATCACTGAAAGTAAATATTATTTTTTATTTTTAGAAAGGATTGCAAATATATCATCCATAGAGTTCTTTTCAGGATAGATAGTTTTCAACATCCAACTATTTTTCACACCTGCTTCAACAAGTGCATCAATAGTTGCATCTACATTACTACTCCTAACCCTATAATCGGTATCACCTATCTGCTCAACACTAGTAACACCCTCAATAACCTCAATTTGCTCTATTGCAGGCATACCTCTAAGAGTCATGAATATAGAATCTGGTGTTATATAGTTGTCAAACTCAGACAGAGGGCCATTGAAAATAACATTTCCGTGCTCAATCATTATTATCTTGTCGCACATAGCTTGTACCTCAGATAATATATGTGTAGATAATATAACAGTACGTTTTTTTGCTATATCTCTAATTAAACCACGTATCTCTAATATTTGATTTGGATCTAATCCGTTTGTTGGCTCGTCAAGGATTACAACTTCAGGTTCGTGAAGAATTGCTTGAGCTAATCCTACACGTTGTTGGTAACCACCCGAAAGGTTTTTGATTAACCTATCTTTCATGTGAGTTAATGAGCATAACTCCATTGCCTTATTGATAGCAGAGGGTGCATCCTCTTTAGAGATCATGCGAATACCTGCACAATGCTCTAAGAACTCATAAACTGTTAATTCTTGATGTAATGGTGGTTTTTGAGGTAAGAAACCTATCTTTTTCTTTGCAGCAACAGGATCGCTAATGGTATTAATACCACATAGATAGACATCACCTTCAGTTTGACGGATAACACCACAGGCAATATTCATAGTCGTAGACTTACCAGCTCCGTTAGAGCCCAGTAGTCCGTAAATGCCTTTACTTGTTATCTCGATATTTATATCTTTTATCGCCCACTTAACACTATATCGGTGCGATAGATTTTCAATTCTTAAAATTGGTTCGCTCATAATTTAAAATATAATTTTAATTATATAGCTACCAATCAACAAACCATATTAATACTCTTTTTTTTGCTCTTATTTAATAAGTTGTACTAACGTGATAACTGCTATTAGTCATTGCAAGAGTCTCTATTTTTTCAATATCAATTTCATGAGGTGTGTTATTATCAACCTTCTCATTACTATTGCTATTTGCAAATAGAACAAACGTAAAGATGATAGCAGCGGCTATTGCTGATTTAATAGCTACTTCCTTTATCAAATAGCGATAACCTAATCTTTTGTTAATGGCATTCCATGTTCCCTCCTTATCAAAGAGATACATATCAGTTACATCATTAACTGTTTGGTTGTCGCACGTTAGCAATGTTAATACAAGTCTATTATTGTGCTCTTTTGAAGCCCACTCCTCAAGGCAATCCATCTCGTCAGATGTAAGCTGTGCCTTGCTATACTTGTCTAATAATATTGCTAACTTTTCGTCAGATAACTCACTCATCTTTCGTTATTATTGGTTTCTAGATATAAGACGTAAAATATTATAAAATTCGTTACAAAAATTATGTGATATTTTTTAATTATTTTTTAATAGACTGAAAATCAATATGTTGAAAACTATTTTTTTAGTTTATTAAATATATCTTTTAGTGTGCTCATTGATCTATACATATGTGTTTTTATTGTATTGTCGCTCATATCAAGCTTCGTTGATGCCTCTTTATAGGTGTGCTTATTTAAGCAAATAAGTTTTACAACGGATCTTGATTTTGGAGGTAACGACTCAATAGCACTATACAGTTTTTCTATATTATGGGCATGCTCTATCTCTAACTCTTCTAACTCAATATCATACTCATCTATTAATTGATGCGCCTCTATATCCTCTTTGGAGGATAATTTTTTTTGTTTTCGAGTATAGTCTATGGCACTATTCCGTACCATCATAAATAACATTCCTTTGGGTGAAGTGTTGGGTGTTGTTTTTATCTCTAACAGCTTTACAAACACATCGTGTACTATGTCTTCTGCAATATCGACAGAACCAACTATCCTATAAGCTAGTTGAGCAACACTTCTAAAGTGCTCATTATATAATAGTTCTATCTCCTTAGCTTTCATGCTATATATTATTGCACATAAGTAGTATTATGATATTAGAGAATAGCTTTCCTCTACTCTTAAATTTCGTTCTAAGTATTTGGGTGGCTTCGTATTTACGGTTGTAAACAGTTTGAGGTGTAATATTTAATTCACGTGCAATTTCGTCAGCTTTATAACCTTTGAAATATAGCCTCATAACCTTAGCAGTGTCTTGCGGAAGAGTTTTTAGCATTTGGTCTATTTGGCTACCAATATCCTCATTGTCTTCTGATGTATCATAGTGAGTATCACTATTATTGGTAACACTATACTCTCTAAATTTACTCTGTGTTGTGAGGTGCTCTAAATAGTTTTTATACCTATTTTTTATCATGATAATAGCAAATGCTTTTATCTTATCAGGAGTATCAAATTTTATACTATCTTGCTCCCATATATGTATAAAAACATCTTGTACAATGTCTTTGGGCTCGATATTGGTGTTGTAGTATAACCTAGCGGCATAGGCATAGAATTCCTCATAGAAGAGCTTATAAACGTAGCTAAAAGCAAACCTGTTACGTCGATTAAATTCTTTTATTAGCAATGAATCATCTTCACAATATCTATCCCACTCCTTCTTCATCATTAACTGTGTTTAGAGTTATTTTGCCTCGCAAAAATATAATATATAATTAAAAAAACCTAATTTTTTGTAAATTTTATTTATAATTTAAATTTTTATTTGTTGTAACTCGTTGATTTTTAGTAATATAAAAATATCAATAAAAAAACATTATTTTTTCTGCTGTTTTTTAGGGTAGAAACGAGTGGTGTTATCTGATTTATGTATAAAGCGAAAAGATATGAGAAATATAAAAAATATAGAACAAGAGATAAAAAAATGGCTAGCTACTGTTGATATAGATAAGGATGCTGCAGAGCTAGAGGCTAAAATATATAAGTTAGAGCTGGAGCGCAAAGAGAGAAAAGGCAGGAGGAATCGCCGTATAATATTCTCTACAACTGTTGCAGCTGCTGTTTTAGCACTATTCATAATGATATACAAAGAGGATAACTATACAATTAGAGAGCACAATATAGATGATACTAATATTGTCACTGTGGCAGAGGCTAAAAGTGTAGATATAACTATCCCAACAATTATAACTGAGGATGGTTTGCATGTTGAGGCGTATAAGTATATGCAGAATAAATCAACTTCAAAAGAGGTAACTGGTTCTGTAATAGAAACTAATCTGAATGTTGGAGCTATTTCTGTTGCACTAAATGTTCAGCCGCAAGTGAAAACCAACACACTAATAGTGCCTAGTGGATGTACCTATACAATGATACTCCCAGATGAGACACTAGTGCGCTTAAATGCAAACAGTAAGTTGATATACCCAGTAACCTTTAGTGGAGACACAAGAGAGGTAACACTTATTGGAGAGGGATATTTTGATGTAACGAGTTCAAATAAACCATTTATCGTTAAGGCAAATGATTGTGCAGTAAAGGTATATGGAACTATATTTAATATAAACACAAACAGAGTTAAGGGCGTAGAGACTATCTTAGTAGAGGGTAGTGTGGGCGTTACGGCAGGTGGTAATGAGGTGATTATTAAGCCTAATCAGATGGCGAAGGTAAATGCAGAGTCGCAAATAGAGGTTAATGATGTGACAGTAGAACGTTATCTAGGTTGGCTAAATAATGATTTCTACTATGAGAACGAAGAGTTATCTGTTGTGTTAAGTGAACTATCAGCGTGGTATAATGTAAAATTCAAAATAGATAAATTACTACTAAACAATTTGTCAGTCTCACTCAATCTAAAAAGAGATATTAAACTCACGACGGTGATTAATATCTTTGAAGATATACTTGAAGTAGAGTTTATCAATGAAGGGAATAATACTTATTATGTTGAATCATTTGGAGAAGAAAGGAGGACGTATTAATTGGTTTAAGTTTACACATCTAAGTATATAAAGCATATTTTATTGCATGCAACAGCTCAAGGAGTATGTGGTGCACCATCAAGGCTGATTTATCTAAGAGGGTTAATCTAGTAATATCCTCTTGATACCAAATCTTAATTAAAACAATCAATAAAAAGCATTAAATATTTTCACATCTAACCATCATGAAAAATGGTTAGTACGGGGTGTTATATGCTTACAAAAAAACAGAATTAATATATGAATAAGGTATACAAAACTAGATTATATAGTAAATCTATATTTTTGCTGTTATTTTTATTATTAACAACATTTTCGCAAAATGCTATTGCACAGAGCTCTTCAGATAATGATGATCAGGCGATACACAATAAACGTGTAACTTTAAATGTACATAATAAAAATATTAGGCACATACTTAACGAGATAAAGAAACAGACCGATATCGGCTTCGTCATTAAAGATAAAGATATAGAAGATGAATTAGATAACATGGGAATAAGTGTAGGGAATAGTACTGTAGCACGAACTCTTGATTTTCTTCTTAAGGGGCGTGGATATGCATTCCGTATGGTTGATGGTGTTATCAATATCTATAAGGTTGAAGTGAAATATAATAAAGGCGAAAAAGTGTGGGTATATGGTAATGTCTTAGACCGTAAAGATCGCACCCCACTAATCGGTGCTGTTGTTGTGATAGGTGATACTGGCAAAGGTAGTATCACAGATGCTAATGGTAATTTCAGTATAAGTGTGGGTATCGGTGATGTACTTAATATCTCGTACACAGGGTATCTTTCAACAACATATACTGTAACAGACAAAAGTAAGATTAATATAGTACTAGAGCACGACCTTATGTCGTTAGATCCAGTAGTTGTAACAGGATATGGTGAGGTTAAAGCCTCTAGTTATACAGGTAATGCGGTAACCATTAAAGGTGATGATCTTTTAAAAGTATCTAAGCAAAATGTTTTGAAGGCTATTGAGAGTTATGATCGTTCCGTGTTATGCAAAATAATCTATTCGGTAGCGACCCTAATGCTATGCCTGATATTAATTTGCGAGGAGGTAGTAGTATCGTACAAACAGCCTCTTTCGGCGATGATGGTGCTACACGTAGCGACTTATCAAAGCAGAATCTAGAGAATAATCCAAACCTACCAACTTTCATTATGGATGGTTTCGAGATTAGTGCTACTCAGCTTTACGACTATGATATGAATCGTATTGAGAGTATTACCATCTTAAAAGATGCTGCTGCTACGGCACAATATGGTTCACGAGCAGCAAATGGTGTTGTTCTTATCACAACTAAACAGCCTAAAGAGGGACAATTACGTGTAAATTATACCTTTAATTCAAGTATCTCTACACCTGATTTATCTTCGTATAACCTTACTAATGCTCAAGAGAAATTGTATATTGAAGAGCGTGCAGGTATCTTTACGCCTACGGCATCTAACGAAATCTCCTCTTTTGCCAGTGAGTATCAAGCTAAAATGGCCAATATAAAGGCAGGTATTGATACAGATTGGTTAAGTATTCCGGTACAAACAGCATTAAACCATAAGCATAGCCTATATATTGAGGGAGGTACTGGAAATATCCGCTATGGTGTTGATTTAGGTTATGACAGCAACTCAGGTACTATGATAGGTTCTTATAGAGACAGAATATCAGCTGGAGTAAATTTGCAATATACTTATAAAAATCTATCTATTCGTAATAAAGTGTCATTTAATGCCACTATGTCTGAGGATTCACCTTACGGCTCTTTTGATACCTATGCACGCATGTTGCCATACGACTCGCCATATAATGCTGATGGTTCTGTGGCAAAGGCTCTAAGAGATTGGCCTGATGCAAACGGTGATTATGATATAGCAAATCCACTTTATGAATCTACACTTGGAAGTTTTAGTAAGAGTAATAGCGATGATATAACAAATAATTTAGATATTAATTGGCGTTTTAAAAACGACTTCTTATTCATGGCTCAATTCTCAATTAGTAGATCAGTGTCATCTTCTGAAGATTTTACCGATCCAGAGTCGTTATATAACACTTATCCTTTGTCAAACACCAATTTAGTATCAGGAGAACTTTATACTAATAGCAGTGATAATTTATCTTATAATCTAAGAACTACTTTATCTTATAACAAATACATAAAGGATAATAGTATTAACTTTACGGTAGGTTTCGAGGCTCTACAAAATAGTAGCAATTCGCTTTCTACTCAATATCGAGGTTTCCCGTTAGGCGGTTTCTCTTCTCCAGCTTATGCGCGTGAGGTGGTTGATGGTTACCCATTACATAGCGACGGTATATCAAGAACTATGGGTGCTATCTCAACTTTGAACTATACATTTAAAGATATTTATTTGGCTGATGCCTCTCTACGTATTGATGGTTCTTCACAGTTTGGTGCGAATAAGCGTTATGCTCCTTTCTGGTCTTTCGGTGCTGGTATCAACATACATAACTACGAGTTCTGGGAAAAAGATGGAATCGTTAATTCTCTAAAACTACGTGCATCTTATGGAGAGACAGGTAATGCGTCATTTAGTCCTTATGAGTCGTTTATGACTTACGATATAGAGACTGATATATGGTATAAAACAGGTATGGGTGCAAATCTTGTGGCTTATGGTAATGCTAATCTACTATGGGAGACAACACGCACGCTAGATGTAGGTTTTGAAACAAATCTTTTTAAGAACTCGTTATTTATCAAGGCATCATATTACGACAAACAAACTTATGATATGATTACCAATAAAACAATCCCTTCTTCATCAGGATTTAACACAGTTAAAGAGAACTTAGGTGAGGTATCAAATAAAGGTTTTGAATTATCGGTGCGTGCTAACATATATAAGCGTAATAATCTATATATTAACGTATATGGTAACTTAGCACAAAATATTAACCGCATAGGTGAAATATCATCTAGCTTAGAAGATTACAACAAGCAGGTGCAAGATATGTTTGATGAGGTAACCGTTGGAACAGGAGCTTACACTTATGCTGGAGAGTTGGCAGACAGTAAATACACACAGCCACTACCTCAGTTTGTTGAGGGAGGTTCTATATATAGTATATGGGCAGTGCAATCTGTTGGAGTTGATCCCGTGACAGGTAAGGAGATATACTTAGGGCGTGATGGCTCATATACAGATGTATATAGTGCAGCAGATCAGGTGGTTGTTGGAAGCACTGAGCCAATAGCAAATGGTTCGTTTGGTGTTAGTGCAACATATAAAAATCTATCGTTATACGCATCGTTTAGCTATTCAATTGGTGCAGATGTATATAACTCAACTCTAGCCAATAAGGTTGAGGGAGCAGATCTTTACGAATCTAACGTAGATAGAAGAGTACTTGATAGCCGTTGGATGCAGGTTGGCGATGTTGCTCAATACCAAGGACAACAAGGTCGTGCGGGCTTTGTAAATCTTATACGTCCAACTTCTCGTTTTGTGATGGAAGAGAATAGATTAACGGGCTCATCAATAGAGGTGTCTTACGATTTATCAAGTATGCGTTTTGTTAAGAGAATGAAATTAAGTGTTCTACGTCTATCGTTAGGTACAAACGACATATTCTACTTATCAACTATACCGCAAGAGCGTGGTACTAGCTACCCTTATGCAAAAACCTATAACTTTACACTAAGAGCATCGTTCTAGTAGGTAGAATTTATGTGTATTAATTTAAAATTAAAGTAATATGAAGATATTAAAATATAAAATATTATTCGTTTTAGGCATTTTAGCAGTAGTTTCTACTACTTCGTGTTCTAAATGGTTAGATGTCAGTCCTTCAAATATTGTTAAGCAAGACGACCTCTTCTCAACGGGTTCAGGATATAGAACAGCACTTAACGGAATATATAAATCGGCAGCAGGCGAGGCTTTATATGGCAAAGAGCTTATGTGGGGGCTTACCTCTGTACTTGCAGGAGATTATGCGTATTCGCGCTACAATTCATGGCCTGGTTCTTATGGTATTACTCAGTACAATGCTTATGGAAAAATGTTTGTTAACTCATACCGCGAGAGTTCTGGTCGTTCTGAGGCAGCAATAGATAATCTATGGAGTAGTGGATATAAGGTGATAGCAAATATTAACGAGTTTATTGCTAATCTCTCTGAGGCTGATGAGACGCTGTTTGCTCATGGACTACTAGAGAAGAATCTTATGTTAGGTGAGGCGTATGGTATGCGTGCAATGATGCATTTTGATATGTTACGCCACTTTGCGCCAGCACCAATTGTTGATAGTGAAACAGGTAAATATATCCCATATAACGAAAAATTATCAACAACGGGAACATACTATACAACAAAAGAGGTTCTAAACAAAGTAATAGCAGATTTTGAGCAGGCCGATAAACTTGTAGCGGCTTACGACACAATAGCCACTAATGTACAAGCCTTTACAGCTAGTAGGTACTATGCAAACAACACTGAACTATTCTTTGCTTACAGAGCTTACAGGATGAATCACTTTGTTATTAATGCTCTTATGGCAAGGGTTTATAACTATATGGGTGAGCACCAAAAGGGTTTTGATAAGGCAGAGTATGTGATGACTAAAAAATTTGGAACAACTAGTTCTTACATTGAGTTTGAAAATACATATTGGATACAGGATGGTAATAAAACTAAGAGTTCAAATGATATAATATTTACACTATCTAACGAACTAAACTATGAAAACTACAAACCATTTACAGTTGGAAATTCAGGCTCTAATAGCTATGACTACATAGGACTAGACAATAAGTCTGATGGTCAAGACCTATATAGAACATATTTTAATTCACAAGGTACAGAGGTTATATGCGACGATGTGAGATATACAACACTACTTACTTTTGATGAAGAGTTGAGTAGCTACCCACGCCCTGCACGTTTCGAAGAGCCAACAAATAAAACATCTGATAATCAAATGGAGAAAGATATGTTACCTATTATGAGACTTGCAGAGCTCTACCTTATAAAGGCTGAATATTATGCTAGCATAGGCGACATAGCTAAAGCAATAGAGATGGTAGAGGCAATAGCGCAAAATAGAGATGTAGATGTTGATAATGATGACCCATCTACTGGTGGCGGTGACATTGAAACAATTATAGGAGGTGACGTTGAAAAATTAAAGATAGAGATTATTAATGAGGCACGTCGTGAGTTCTTCTCTGAAGGGCAAGCGTACTTTTACTATAAGAAATTTAATCGTCTTATTCCTAGTCGTGTAAAGTATGGTGAATCTAATGGAGAAACAATGACTGAGGAGCACTTTACATTACCAAAGCCAGACTCAGAAGTGTCTGTAACAAATTAATTCTTTCAAAAAAATATATTATGAGAATAAAAGAGTTTATTTGCCTACTATCTGTAATAGTTACAGGTGTTGTAGGTTGTAAGGAGGCGGTTATCCCTACATTTAGCGAAAAGAATTTAGTACTTATTAGCTCGGTAGATGATGTGTTGGTAGATAGTGTTGAAATATCTGCTACACACTATCCAGGTGTTGATGAGTTGTCGTATAAATTTGAAGTGGAACTTCGTGGTCTTATGTTAGAGAGCAACACTCCATATATTGTTGAAAAAATTGATACTATTATAGGTGATGATATTTCAAAATATATTACATTAGTAGACCCAATTTTTGAGAAAGGCGCAATTAAAGATAGTGTTGAGTTTAATCTAAATATAAAAGATTTACCTGCGGGGCTTAGAGGTGCTGTTATCTATCAAATTAAAGAGAATGATATGATTAAGCCTTACAGAGAAGATATGTCGTACTTCACAATATGGTTTAATAATGTTATCTCGCAACCAGCATGGTGGGATAAAGAGATAGAGCAAGTCTATTTAGGCGTGTGGACGGCTAAAAAGTTTGAACTTCTTGTTACCGTTACTGGCGAACCTAACTTCAATGAGTTATCCGCTAATGAAAGACGTGCTAATGCTCGTATGTTGAGAGACTATGTTGAGGCTAATAGTATAACAGAAGATGATGGTACACCTATGGAGATACCAGTAAATTAATTATAGGCATTTAAAAAAATAAAAATATGAGAAGAGTTTATAGTATATTCCTTCTACTTACCATTTTAGTAAGTTGTTCAAAGGATGAAACTGATTTCGAATATAACGGAGATATTAAACAGGTAGAATTTATTGAAGGGGGGCAAATTAGTAAAGCATTGTCTAATACCACTGTCTCTGCTGGCGATTCTATCTATGGTAAACCTGATGTGATACTACCCGAAGAGGTTATCGCTGATACTGAAAGGTACACCTATAAGTGGTATATTATCCAATTTGATGACGAAACACATATTCAAGATACCATAGATACTTATAGTACTAAAGATATTGCTATTGAGGTTGATTTGGCTGTTGGTGTGTACACCGTTGTTTTTGAAGTATTGGATAATAAATATGATGTTAAATCTTATCCTACAAGGTCCGATATAACTGTTAAGTCGCTATTTGATAACAACGGTCTTATCGTTCTATCGGAGGATGCTAGCGGAAATAGTAGATTTAACTACATTCGCCCTATGAAAAGCGCAGCAACATCTATCAATCCGTCTATTTATAATAGTTACGTAGAGTTTGATACACATTTAAACCTCTATGAAGAGGGAAATGGAGAGATATTAGGTACTAAACCTATTGGCTTAATTCAGCACTATTGTGGTGAAAATGATACACAGATGGCAATTTTTCAAGAGACAGGTGGTGTTATAGATATTACCTCTCCAGAGATGATGAAAGATTTAGAGTATAGCTCACTATTTGATGGTGGTGTATATCCAGAGGGTGTTCAATATTTTACTATGGGGCATTTTATGAAAAATGTAGACCTGCTAACAGATCAGGATGGGCGTATATTTCAACGCTTTAGAGAGTATTCTGACTCATACCATGCTGGTACTTTTATCTCTGAGCCACTAGAGAAAGATGGCGAGGTGCTTGATAATTGTGTTCTGTATCGTGGCGATTATAGTTCTAAAGAGTATGCTGCAGCTATTGTATATGACAGAGACAAAGGAGAATTTTTCTTAATCCTAGATGGTGAAGATAATAGAGGTGGTTATTATGATAATGTCCTGAATAATGCAGGTAAAATTATTGATATACCACTACCTGAAATAGTAGGTGATGCTAAAGGTTACATAGGATATAACAGTCCAGATATTGAGGTGATAGATGCAATGTTCTGCCCAGGACCTAATTGGGGCAAGGGTTTATATATACTATACAAAGAGGCTGGAAACTACTATCTACAAATTGCGGTAGTGGGTAAATCGAATGTACAAAGTTATAGCCCAATATTTACTAGCTCGTCAATAAAGAGATACTCTATTGATATGTCGGCTGTTAGTGGTGATGTTGAACATTTAAGACTGAACCGTGCACAGGGTGGTACACCTTATGGTATATTAATAAGTGCTGGTAAAAATTTATATGTCGCATCAACAAAGCAGTTTAATGTAGATACCTTTGTCGCACAAAGGCTTTACACAGCTGAGAGTAATATTACCAATATAGCATCTGTATCTTATGCTTGGGGTAGTGCATATATAGGCTGTGAAGATGGCTCTGTTATTGGATTGGCTAATCATTTAGATGAGTACCTTACTCCACTTAATCCTGTGCCTGCTGATGAAGACCTCGTATTATTTAAAGCTGAGGGTTTTGGAAAAATCGTTTCGATAGCTCAGAAATCTAATAAGTATCATTAGTAAAATATTCTTATATTGGGGGCTTTTTACGAGCCCCCAATTTTCAAACAGTAATAATTATGGCATTCAAAACAGATAATCAAACCTTAACCGATTTAGGTATTTTTGGTGATGGCGGTGAAGAGTCGGTTTACAATATTTTTAATAGATGTCGCACTCAAGGTGGTGCGACTCTATTAGACCAGATGTTTCGCACGCCTCTCTCAAGAAGAGATGATATACAGCACCGCATGAATAGCATCTGCTTTTTTATGGAGAAGCAAATGGCTTTCCCGTTTAATACAGAGCTCTTTGCTCCAGCAGAGTACTATCTTGAAAAACCAGATGTGCGTACGCAATTAATTGCCGAAGATAACACACTAAAACGTAAGATGAATAATATGATTGGTAGCGATACAGAGTTTAATCGTATTCATAGCGGCATTGTATCGGTAATTGCAATTATCAATGAGCTAGATAGCTTTATGAGTATTGTTGATAACCCAACTATCAAGTCGCAGGCCGTTGAACTACCACAAGAGATAATTGCTGAGGCAAAAAAATATAGCGGCAATAAAAAAATATCTTATGAAAACTGTGTTCCGCTAGATAAACTCTTTAGGTTTACTTTTCATAAAGAGCTGGTGTCGCTCTTTAATTTCATCTATAAATTAGACCTATATTACACGGTTGCTGAGGTATCAACAAATAGAGGTTTTCATTTTGCCGAAATATCTGACTCTTCAGAAAATATCATAAGATTAGGAGGCGTCTATCATCCACGTCTAGAGAATGGTATAGGTAATGACATAACAATAGACGAAAAGGAGAATATGATTTTCCTTACAGGAGCTAATATGGCAGGTAAGAGTACAATAATGAAATCAATAGCTATTGCTCTTTATGTTGCCCATGTAGGTTTCCCCGTAGCGGCCGATAGTATGCTCTTCACTATTCGTAGCGGTATGTTTACCACTATCAATCTGCCCGATAATATCAATGCAGGATATAGCCACTTCTATTCAGAGGTTATGCGCTTGAAAAAGGTAGCCCAAGAGGTTAGGCAAGATAATAACCTAGTAATTATCTTTGACGAGCTTTTCCGAGGAACAAACGTTAAAGATGCTTATGATGCCACACTAGCCACAATGGAGGCTTTTGCAACAATCAAAAAATGCACCTTTATAGTCTCTACACATATTATTGAGGCAGGCGAGGTGCTAGCTGAGAGGGTAAATAATGTGCAGTTTGTATATATGCCAACAGTTATGGAGAATGGAGTGCCACGCTACACCTATAAGGTGAAACAGGGTGTTACCGAAGACCGTCACGGTATGATTATCATCAATAATGAGGGTATTATAGATAAACTTAAAACAGCATTTAAAAAGTAGAGTATTATGTTCACAATAGATAAACAGACAAATAAAGACCTAAATCTTTCGGGACGCTATCGCCCTGATACAATATTTAGTATCTATAATAAGACAGTAACAGCTAGTGGTTCGATGTTTCTAGAGACTCTTTTTAATACTCCGCTTTCAACCGTTGAAGAGATAAACGCACGTAGGGATATTTTTATGTCGCTAAGTGGTTTCTCAGTAACATTCCCATGCACCAATGAAGAGCTAAAGGATGTTGAGGAGTATCTAAGTAGTACCGATTACTCGATAGTGCCACTATCCTTTTTGATGATGGCAAAGACAAAGATGATGAGCTCTATCACCTCATCACTACACTACAAGCAGATTGTTGAGGGGGTAAACCTAACAATAAAGTTTATAAAGGCGGCGCATGTCTATTTTACAGAGCTAGTGCATGCGGTAAAAGGCACCGCCTTTGAAAAACGAGTTTTAGAGCAAATTAGCCTGCTATCTAATCCCGAACTGTTAAAACTACATGAGGTAAATGGCTTAATGTCGGTAGCTATAAGTAATAGATTATTGCGCTATAAATATGGAAGGCAATTAACAACAATGTTAAAAGTGTTAGCTGAGGCAGATTGCTATACAACCATAGCAGAGATAGGAGCTGCAAATAATTATGTTTATGCCAATGCCATAAAGAGCGAAACAGCTTATGTTAAGGTAGAGGATGTTAAGCACCCAAAGGTAAAGGGGGCAGTAGGTAACGATATAAAGATGGATGTTAATAGTAATATCATCTTCCTGACAGGTGCAAATATGGCAGGAAAGAGCACCATAATGAAATCGTTTGGTATATCTATTTATATGGCACACTTAGGTTTTCCGATGGCTGTTAAGAGTATGGAGTTCGCACCACTAGAGGGTATCTACACCTCTATTAATGTACCCGATGATATAAGTCAAGGATATAGTCACTTCTACGCTGAGGTTATGAGGGTAAAGGGAGTCGTAGATGAGATAACAACGGGTAAGCCTATGTTGATTATCTTTGACGAGCTATTTAAGGGTACAAATGTTAAAGATGCCTTTGATGGAACATACGCCATTACCAAAGAGTTAGCAAATAGTGATAAGTGTATTTATATTGTCTCAACCCACATTATGGAGGTAGGAACAGAGCTTAAAAATGAGTGCAGTAATGTGCAGTTTAAGCTGATGCCAACGGCAATGGGCGAGGGAGGTAAGCCAAAATACACATATAAAATAACAGATGGCATAGCAGATGATAGATATGGTATGCACATCATCAATAATGAGAAGGTTATTGAGATAATTAGAGGGGTGGTATAGGTTAAATAAAGCGGTGTAAAGTTTACTTTGCACCGCTTTATTTATTCCATTTTAGTAGTGTCCGGCGAACCTGAGGATTGGATTTATGCACGTCATATCTACCC
>CAYJCU010000043.1:0-17045 GCA_964368765.1 uncultured Rikenellaceae bacterium | reverse complement strand
CGCAGGTGTGTTTTAGGGCACCTATAACGCACCTAAATCCAATTTTGGGTAAATCGGCACTCCTAGAAGTAAAAAAATCAAAATTTTTGTTTTTGTAAGCCCCTATTATATAAATTATAGCTAATTTGTTGTAGGATAGGCTGTTAATAGATTTTTTGATTTTTTTTACCGGACAACAATAATTTTTTATAACTTTTTTGTAAGGATATATTAATACTTTTCAGTTATATAATAAAACGTGTTTTAAATTGATTAAACATACCATGATTGATAGTAAGTATTTTGGTTAGATGCCGATTGTTTGTTTGTTTGTTTGTTTGTATATTAACTTGAGTTTTTAGTGTGTTGATATAATATTATGTTTTTTTAAGGTGTCTAACCTATTACTACTATCAAGTGTAAAAAATAATTATGAGTAAAGAGATTAAAATAAGAGAAAGATTGTTATATTTACTAGATAGATTTGAAGATGGTTCTATATCTAGAAGTGAACAAAATGAGCTGTTACAACTAAAAGAGGATATAGATATAGTCTCTCGTGAAAATATAAACTCTGCTTGGGCAAAAATTAATAGAAGCAGAATAATCAATCGCCCGAGCCGTAGAGTTAAGCTAATACGCATTGCAGCATCTGTTGCAGTGGCTGTAATTACAGGATTGGTGCTCTATATTTCCAATGACAGAAGTACTATTCGTCATCATAAAGATAAAACTATTGTTGCCGCTATCCCTTCACAGGTGAATGTAGAGATTGATTTAAATGAGGTTTATATAGTTGCTCCCGATGGAAAAAAGAAGAATATAACCAGAGATGCTATCTCACATTCTATTAATGAAGAGATAAAAGAGATAAAGCAGGAGAGAGAGAGTAAAGAAGAGGTAACAACCGAAAAGTTAATCGAAGCCGTAGAGGTTCAAGAATATGAGGTGATTGTTCCTAGAGGTGTTGATTATAATCTCACTTTACCAGATGGTTCAACAGTTTGGTTAGCGCCTAATAGTAAATTAATCTTTCCAGACTCTTTTGGCGAAACACGTGAAGTAAGCGTAGTTGGTGAGGCTATTTTTGATGTGGTTAAAATGGTTGATAAACCATTTATTGTTAAGATGCAAGATATTGATGTTAATGTATTAGGAACAATGTTTTATGTGTCGGCTATTGAGGGTAGTAATAAAACAGAAACAGCGCTTATACGTGGTAGTGTAGAGGTTAATGTAGCTGCGTCTGGACTAAAAACTGTTTTAATACCATCAACTAAGGCAGAGTATAGTAGGGGTGATAGTGAACTTATTGTTGAAGAAGTTGATGTTACACCATATCTTAAACTATTAAAGGGCGAACTCTTTTTTGATGATGAAACATTTGAAAATATTGCTAAGCGTGTTGAGCGATTCTATAATATAACAATCCAATTTAATAATAATGAAGTAAAGCAGAAACGCTTCTACGGTTCTATTAAGATGGGAGCTGATTTTGAAGAAATTTTTGATATTTTATCGGTAACTGAAGCCTTTAGTTATGAAATTAATGATAGGGTAGTTATAATAAAGTAATAAATCTTCTGTTTTATACATAATCGCCCTTTATATATCCTATATTTTACTAGGACAACATAAAGGCTAGCTAATCTTATGTCTTGTTTTGAATAGAAATAAACTAATTAAATATTTTGATATGAATAAAAAATCAAATTTAAGTACATCTGTTGCATCTAAATCTCTTTTGATGTTGATGATTGTAACTATGTTAATGATTGGTTCGGCTGGTAGTGCGTTGGCACAGCAATCAGCAAGCGAGAGTCGAATTACAATGAGAGTAGATGATAAATCTCTTTCAGAGGCATTAAAAGAGTTGGATGGAAAGTCTCCTCTATCTATCATTTTTAATGTAGACCAATTAACTGAGTACAAAAGCGTCTCTGTTGATGCAAAGAACCTTAATGTACTGCAAGTTATTGAGATTCTATTAAAGGGGACAAAATTAACCTACAAACTTAAGGGTAACACCATTGTTATCACTCCTATTGCTGAGAAGCAAAACAAGAAAGGGGATATTACTTTTACTGTTGTAGACAGAAAAAGTAAAAAACCTATTGCTGATGCAACTTGTTTTGTGCAGGAGTATAATCTTTATGGTGTTACCGATAAAGATGGTGTGACGGTTATTAAAGATGTTCCAGTTGGTAATATCACTATTAGTGTTGAGTATCTCGGTTATATGACCTATGAGCAGCAGTTAACTCTATCAGGAGACAAGTATATGGATATATCTATGGTGCTTGAGAGCCTAAAAGTTGATGATGTTACAGTTGTTGCTGAGCAACAATCGTTTGGTAAGTCTAACACCTCTAAAATTAGTCGTCAAGCGATAGATCATATTCAAGCTACTAGTTTGGCAGATGTTTTAACTCTTTTACCAGGTAGCAGATTTGGTGGTGTAGATGATATGACTTCGCCTCAGCAGGCAACTATTCGTTCTATTAGTTATAATAAGAATAACTCTAATGGTGTCTCTATTATAGTTGATGGCGTGCCAATGTCCAATAATGCTGAGCTTACAGATAATGCTTACAATGTGTTGGGTGGTGGTATAGATATGCGTCGTATATCGACAGACAATATAGAGTCGGTTGAGGTTGTTACGGGTGTTGCTTCGGCAGAGCATGGTGATTTAAGTACAGGTGCTATTATCGTTAATAGCAAGAAAGGCGAGACACCATTAAGTGTGCGTGGTAAGGTAAACCCATCTGTCTATCAGATGTCTATGGATAAAGGATGGCGTATTGGTGAAGCGGGTGGTACCCTTAATGCTAGTTTCGATTATCTTAAATCCTCTGGTGATCCACGTTTAAAGCGTGAGTCTTACGACCGTGTTAATGGACGTTTAGCTTACTCATTATCAAAAGGTATATATAACTCTAGTACTAGTTTTACATATTCGGGTTCTTTCGACACAACAGGTGATGATCCCGATTTAGTAGCAGCTGCAACATTTACAGATAATAAGAGCTATTCGTTATCTCTATCACATAGAGGAACATTTAATATTAATAAACTTTTCTCTAAAAGCTTATCTTACACAGTTGGTTTGTCGAGAAGTGAAACAGATTATTATACAACTCGTTATGTGGTTAATTCGGGTGGAGAAACACCTCTTTTAACCTCTAAAGAGAATGGTATATTTGCTCCTACTATTGTTCCGCCATCATACTACACAGGTGGAGGTTCTATAAGCGAACCACTATCTTTATATGCTAAGATACGTAATAATTTCTTCTTAGTGCATGGAGGTACTCGCCATGTGTTTAATATGGGTGTTGAGTATCGTTATGAGTATAATAGCGGTATTGGTAAATATAATGATGATGATTTATTGCCTCTATATAATTCAGATACGAGATCAGTACCATTTAATGAAGATCCGCCACTAGAGCAACTCTCTGCATATTTAGAGGATAATATCACAACTAAGATATTAAATATACCTGTTAAGGTTCAAGCGGGTGTGCGTTTCTCATCTATTCAGCCGTTTAGTGAAGATTTTCAGTGGGCTGTTTCTCCACGTATTAATGTTGGTCTTGCACCAGCTGAGTGGGTAGATGTTAGGTTAGCTTATGGTACTAGTTCAAAGGTTCCTGGTACAACATACCTATACCCTGAGGATAAATATGTTGATATGATTATTGCCAATCAGTTAGATGCAAGTGGAAATCCATTTCTTCGCTATCAAACATACGTTATCACACCAGATAATACTTCTCTTAAGAACTCTACTACACGACGTATGGAGTTAGGTCTAGATTTCAAACTTAAAAACGGAAGAAAATTATCTTTAACAGCTTATAATGATAAGAACACTACTGGTTTTGGTGGAGCAAGCCAATATATTGCATTAGATTTTAACTACTATAATGTTGTTACAGATGGTAATAATAATCTAATGCTTGATATGACAAATATTATTAATACTGATAGGGTATTGACAACAGATGGTTCGTATGCTAATACACAAGGGTCTGAAAATAGTGGTGTTGAGATTAACTTCGATTTCGGTCGTGTTGATGCAATAAGAACTAATTTCTATCTGCGTGGTGCTTATCAACAATCTAAGGCCTACACAACAGGTTTATCTCACTCTAATCCAGTGGGATATAGCGGAAATACACTACTTTCGCCTGTTAAGTTTGTATACTCAACAGATAATACTATTGATGTAGCACGTATGTTTTCAACTCAATTCCAAGCTGTGTGTCATATCCCAGTTTTAGAGCTAGTAGCCTCTGCAACAATGCAGGTGGTGTGGTATAACTACTCTTACACTCAAAACACTTTAAGAGTTCCAACTGCATATATGGATAGTGATCTTGTATATCACGATATTACAAGTGCAATGCTTGCTGACCCAGATTATGAGATTGCAGGCTTTAGCTTAGCTGATCAGGTGAGAGAGGTGACAATAGACGAGCCTACAACACAGAAACCCGTTTGGATGATAAATGCACGCTTAACAAAGAATATAACAGAATATTTCGGTGTCTCTTTCTATGCTAATAACGTAAACTATTACGAGCCATGGCAATCATCAAGCGTATCATCGTCTGAGTCGCAACGTAATACAGGAACGTTTGCATTTGGTTTAGAATTAAGATTAACATTAAGATAATTTATTTAAAAATTTTTAAAAAAAAGTATTATGAAAAAATTTGGTTTAAAGACAAAATTAGTTGCATTTTTGTCTGTTGCATTAGCTCTTATCTCTTGCGGTAATAATGACGATGAGATAACTCTAATATCAGGTATTGAAATAACAGTATCTCTTCCAGAGGCTGATTTTAAAAATACAGCTTTTATTGGTAAAGAGATTGAAATGGTAGGTGATTACACATATAAGGCAACGACTAATGAGAGCGGTGTGGCTACCTTTAATGGTGTTATCCCAGGTGTTTACAATATATCGGTTACAGAGACGTTAGCTGAAGAGGATTATGATAACCTAGTAAACCCACCACTAGAGAACAAGAAAATTGTTGTTAATGGTGTACTTGCAAATATTCAGGCTTATAACTCATTAAAAGCAGAGTTAAGCCTAAATATGAGTTTTGAGAGAGATCTACTTATTAGTAAGGTTTACTACTCAGGTACAAAAGATGATAATGCTAAAAACTACTCTGTTGATAACTATATTGAAATTTATAACAACTCTGATGAGGTTGTTGATGTAAAAAATCTTTATGTAGGTGTGACTGAAACATACTCAACAAATCCATTTTATGAGTTTAGAAACGAGTATCTAGGTCTTGCAGATGTGTTCAGAGTTAAAGATACTACACTTAACCCAGGAGCTTCTATTGTTATTGCTCGTCAGGCTATTGATCATACTGAGTTTGCAGCTAATAGTGTTGATTTAAGTGGTGCAGATTATGAGACTAAAGCATCTAAAAACCAGATTTACAACGACGCAGTTCAAGGTATTGAGTCTGTATATAGAACTTTTGCTACTAGAGATTACCTTTTCTTTAATAAGAGTGGTAACAATGCAATCATTATTTTTAACTATGATGGTGCTGATATTAACGATTTAGGTTTATTGGGCGATGAGACAATCACTAGAGGTCAATACTTTATTAAAGTTACTCCTGATATGATTTTAGATGGTGTTGAGTGTGTAAAATTTAATGATGAGCTAATTGATATCAGTGATAAGCGTTTAGCAGATGGTATTGATGCAACTTATATCACAACATCAACTACTTCAGGTGGTATTAACGAGATTGTTGAGCGTAGAGTAGACAGCTATGATGGTGATAGAGCTATTTTAGTAGATACAAATAACTCTCTTAATGATTTTGTTGTAACTTCAAATCCAGAGAGCCGTAACTATAGCAAGCCTGAGTTACAGCCACAACAGTAATAAAAAATAATAAGCTATGAATTTAAAAAAGAAATATGCTTTATTACTATCAGCTATATTGCTAGGCGTTAGTTCATCTAACGCCCAGCAGTATGGGGATAGTATGCTGAAAAAAAGCTATGAATATTATCAATTGAAGTCTAATGAAAGTGTGTGGAGTCTTAGTGGTGTAGCTGCCGGTATCGGTATTGAGAGGTTACAAGGGCTAGGTATTGTTGATGCAACAGGATACTATCGTGATGGCGATTATCATCGTGCTCAAGAGGCATCGGGTGATTACGGGGCAGTTATATCAACTAGTAGTTTTTCTAAGCTAAGCAAATATTTCTATGGATATGGTAGCTTCTCATTCAAGGCTAATAGAGAGTTAGGCCGTGCTTGGAGTGATATGCGCGAAACTTATGCTGGATTACCATACACTTATGGTAGTGCAATAGAGGGAGAGTATGATCATCAGCAATTTTCGCTCTCAGGTAGAATCTCTACTATTGAATTAAATGGATTTACTTATGGTATCTCAGTTGATTACTCTACCTTTGATATGTCACGTCTGATAGATCCTCGTCCACGTACACTTGCATTAGATGTTAAGATAGCACCATCTGTAACTTACAGATTAAATGCCACTTCGCATCTTATGGCAGAGTTCAGGTATGAGTATGTTAAAGATAGGATGTCAGGTATTACCACTGTTCAAGATGATGTAGTTTTTGAGTACTATCTTATGAAGGGGCTTGAAAATCACAGTGTGGCAACACAGTTAGGTACTATTTCGCAACAAGAGTTTGATAATGGCTATGGAGCGCAGCTTGGATATAGTATCAATAATAGTAAGTTTAATCTATTGATTAGAGCTGGTTACATGTCGCACTATGAAGAGCTTATTAATAGTTCAACAGGTAAGCGTAGTTATGGCGATTACTCAATGGATAGAATTAACTTTAATCTAGATTTTGTTGCCTCAAGAGAGGGAGTGCAGCATAGATTAGATTTAGATGTTGATTACCGTATGGGTTCAGCTCAAGAGTTTGTTCAAGAGAATGTTAATATTACTGATCCTAACGGTAATATCTCTTCGCAATGGGTTACTATGCACAAATTTGTAACCTATAAAGATGTGAAAAATAGCATGACTCTTAACTATAAAATGTATCATGGTAACATAGCTAACTACGATTTTAGTCACTATCTAGGTTTGTCAGCTGAGTATGATATGTTTGATAATAAATATCTGCTTCCTGCTTCAAATCAGACAGTATCTCTTATTACAGCAGGTCTTAATGGCGGTGTTCGTTTATTTAGAGGTGCTAATAGTGCTCTCAATTTTAATGCAGAGGTTAAGTATCGTATGGCATTACAGAATGAACTAAATGTAGCAGATCAGAATATACTGTATGACAATATTTTAAGTGTTGATTATAACTATTTCAATGAAAATGTTATAACAGGTAATGTTGATTTAACCTACAATAGGGTATTTGGAAAAGCTCGTAAGGCACAGTCAGCATATATAAAGATGTTTTACAATTATGACTACACAAGCACATTAGGAAATATGCAACAAGCTGGTGTCTCGTTAGGGATTTACTTATAGAGAGCATGGAAATAATGAAAAATATGAAAAATATAATATTAGTATTGTTTCTTTTGTGTACTACAGCAGTGGTGGCTCTTAGTCAGCCATCGCTGCAAAGTGCTACAAAACCAACAGTTAAGTTAAGCAAAAATGGCGATGTTATTCTAGCTATACCACAACAGTTAATGGGTAAAGATTTACTATTTTCTGCTAAGGTGGTAGCTCTCTCGCAGCAGAAAGATATATCGGCAGGTCAAACCTATCTCGATAGCTACATTTTTACCTTTAATGAGTCTGATGGCGGTGTAGCATTGATTCGCAAACAGTATAAGAACGAAACAGCTGAAGGGGCAATTACTATTGGCAAGGCGGTAGAGCTCAATAATGTAGAGCCTACACAATCTCTGTTCAAGGTAGTGAAAAAAGATAATGATGTTACTTATATAAACATCAAAGAGCTCTTTTCAGTACTAAAGAGATATAATAATCCTCTTCCAAAGGTAAATGCAGGCTCGCTACAACGCCACTCGGGTGTTAGTGAGGTGTATAATATTGAGGATGGGATATCTGTGGTAACAGATTTCTATTATGAGGGGACCTCCTTTCCATTTTATGCCCGCTTAGTGTCGTTTATCTCGGTTGCACCAGAGGTTATGGAGCGTAGAGCAGAGGATAGCAGGGTTGGTTATTTTGCAAGTGATGTAAAGGTGTTCGACGATATGAAGACATATAAAGACTCTTTTATTCATCGTTGGAGAGTAGAACCTAAAGAGGAGGATATTGAAAAATATCTTAACGGAGAGCTAGTTGAGCCAAAACGTAAAATTGTTTTCGCTCTTGATAGTGCAACACCTGAATTTATAAAAAAATATGCTTCTCTAGGTATAACAGATTGGAATAAGGCTTTTGAGAAGATAGGTTTCAAGAATGTTATAGAGGTGAGAGACCTTAAAGAGGGAGAAGAGTTAAGAGATAGTCGCTTAAATGTGTTTAGGTATCTGCCAACAGATAAATCTAATGCGCAGGGTGTGATACGTATAGATCCGCGTAGTGGCGAGGTGCTTTCGTCTGATATATACTGGTATAGTAATGTTATAGCACTATTAAAACAGTGGAGATTTATCTCAACAGCAGCGGCAGACGAAAGAGTAAGAAACTATAATAATATGCCTGAAGAGGTTATTGCTGAGATGGTGCGTTATGTGGCGGCTCATGAGATGGGGCATGTGCTTGGATTGACTCACAATATGATTGCATCGGCAGCTCGTTCGGTTGAAGATTTATCTACTGCAACAAAAGAGCAAGGAACAACAGCTAGTATTATGGATTATGCTCGATATAACTATGTGGCTCCTATTGGCAGTGCTGCTAAGGGGGTAGCAATGGCACCACCCGTGCTAGGAGAGTATGACTACTATGCTATTGAGTATGGTTATAGGTATCTGCCAAACGATACTGATGATAGAGAGTGGCTTAAAAACTTTATATTAGAGCATACAGATAATAAAGTATATCGTTTTCACCGTGGAGAGACAAGTGCTATTGCAGGTAATCCATTTATTGCAAATGATGTTTTAAGTGATAACCCACTAGATGCTAGTAAGGTAGCTATTCATAATCTGAAATTTGTTGTAGATAATTTTGTTGAGTGGAACTACAAAGAGGGAGATGATTATAGTGTTATTAAACTATTATATACAGAGATTGTTGATAGCTATTTTGCTAGACTAAATAATGCCTTAACATACGTAGGAGGTGTTTATAACATAGAGGGTGTTATGGGCGAATATGAAACAAACTATAAAGAGATAACTATTGAAGAGCAACAGCAGGCTATTGATTTCTTTTTACAAGGTATCATAGGTGCTTATAATGAGTTATATAACCCTAAGGTTGTTATGGCAATAGGAGATCAACGTAATTATATTGTTGATAAATTATCTCGCACTATGGATAATATATTATCAGCCAATTTTATGGGACAGGTAGAAGAGGGTATAGGTGCCGATGAGTTTCTAAAGCGTTTTACTAAAGCCATAAACAAGAGACATAGCTCTTATGATGAGAAGTATATAAGACAGCTAAAAGCTAAATATATTAGTGGTTTATCAAACCTAACTAAAGAGGGTAAAGTAATGCCCTATACAATAGCAGCGAAAAAAGAACTAAAAAAGTTATAAATTTTAATCAGAAAAACAAATTATGAAGAGAGTCTTTTCACTACTACTAATGTTAGCATTAACGCTTCCATTAGCAGTAAGGGCAGATGAGGGTATGTGGTTACCCCTGCTATCAAAAGAGAGAGTAAAAGAGATGCGTAAAGCAGGTATGAAGCTTACGGCAGAGGATATTTACAGTATTAATCAGAGTTGTTTGACCAATTCTGTTGTAGGTCTTGCTAATGAGGGTCTTCCTTTTAAGAGCTTTGCTACTGGGTCATTAATTTCTAAAGATGGTCTTGTTATCACAAACTATCATCCTGTTATGCGTTTTGTTGAGTTCTACTCTTCAGACGAAAATGATTTTATGAAGTATGGCTACTGGGCATCTAAGCGTGAGGAGGAGTCTACATGTCATGGCCTATGGATTAAACAGCTTGTGCGTGTTGAGGATGTTACAGCTAAGATATTAGTTGGTACTGAGGGTTTAACAGGTCGTGATTTCGATAACAAAGTAACTGAAAATAATAAGATTATTGTTAAAGAGGCTACTAAAGGAACACGTTCTGAGGCGCAGGTGAGTACTGTTTTTGCAGGAAACCAATATCTTTTATCTGTTTACAATATCTACAAAGATGTTCGCTTAGTAGCGGCACCTCCTATGGCAATAGGTAAGTATGGTGGACTTTCAGATAACTGGCAGTGGCCACGTTACACGGGCGATTTTGCACTTCTACGTATTTATGTTAATCAAAATCAGAATCCTGCTCGTTTTAACAGAGAGAAAAATGTACCTTATAAGAGTAGTAGTTATCTAAAAGTATCTTTAGATGGTGTTAAGGAGGGAGATTTTGCAATGGTATTAGGCTATCCAGGTTCAACTCGTCAATATATTCATGCTGATGGTGTTGATAAGAAGATATATCGTGAGAATGTTGCTCGTTTAGAGATAGGTGCTAAGAAATTAGAGATAATGCAAGGTGCTATTGCTATGAATCCAGAGTTACGCCATCGCTATACAACTCGTATATCATCAACATCTAATGGTTATCTTAAATATAGGGGTGAGGTAGCAGGTGCTTCGTCATTAGAGGTTGTTAAGGTTAAGGCTGAGCGTGATTCGCTATTTAATATATGGGCTAACTCTACACCAGAGCTTAAAGCAAAATATGGCACAGTGTTGAGCGACTTAACAAATACATATAACAAACTATCAGATTATAACGTTGCAAATCTAGTTATTAATGATGTTTGCCATAATGGTTCTGAGATTGTTGGTATCATTGGTAAGTTTGAGAAATTGGTATCAATGTATGCACGTAAAAAAGCACCTAAAGAGGGGGCTGTTAATGCAGAGATACGACGTGTGCGTGGTTTAGTTGATATGTTCTTTAATGTGTGGTCTTATGATGTTGATAGAGAGTTAATGCGTGAGATGATTATATGGAGTTGGGAGACAATAGGTCAAGAGTTTCAACCTAAAGAGGCTGTTAATTTTATTTCTGAGTATGATGGCGATGTTGAGAAGATGACACAAGAGCTATTTAGTGAGTCTATCTTTACAGATAAAGATAAAATATATGCTATGCTTGATGAGGTTCCTGCTAAAGGTGTAGATGCTATTAAAAATGATAGATTATATCAGTTATGTATAAGTTACTATCGTATTTTTGTTGAGAGAGTTAATATGCAGCAACAAAAATTACAGCGTGAAAATCAAGTTCATTATAAGAAATTTGTTGAGGGATTAGTTGAAATGGCTGGCGGCTATGGCGAGGTTTACCCTGATGCAAATAGAGGTTTACGTGTAGCTTATGGTACAGTGCAGGGTTATAAGCCTGAAGAGGCAATTACATATAACTACTACACAACACTTGAGGGTATGGTTAAGACAGGGTTAATGAACCCAAGTAATAATGACTATTATGTGCCACGTAAGCTGAGAGAGCTACAGGCTAATAAAGATTTTGGTGTGTATGCAAGTAAGGATGGCGAATTAGTGACATGTTTTATTACTAACTGCCACACAACAAGCGGTAATTCAGGTAGTCCTGTTGTAAATAGTAGAGGTGAGTTTATCGGAATTAATTTTGATAGAGCTTGGCAAGGTGTTGTTTCTGACTACCATTATAGTGAAGATTTAAGCCGTAATATTGCTGTTGATGCTCGCTATATTTTCTTTATACTGGAAAAATATTCTCGCTCTCAGTATATTTTGGATGAGGTAGAATTCATTAAAAAATAGTATATATTTTTGAAGTTCGTAGTTAAATATTGCATAAAACATATTCTGTATTGAGTTGTTTTATGCAATATTTTTGTTGTATTTTATATTATCTGCACATATTGTTGTTGTGTGTCTTTTGTGTGCTTTGTGTGTTTTTATTGTTAATGTGTTGATTATTAGGCTTTTAATGATAATATCTACTTTTTTTTATTTTTTTTAGTAATATTTTTGTAGATTTTTATTGTAATTATCGATTTGATTTTGTAACTTTGTGAGGTGTAGAGTGTGTGACGAGGGTTTTTGATAAATATTTGCTGATTTATAGTTGCAATTTTATTATATCAAACACAGTTTCGCTATTATTTATATCTCTTTAATGCTATATGCAATAAAGAGGGTAGATTTTAGTTTTACTGTAAAGGGGTGATTAATTGTATATCACCAATTTAGAGTAAATTTAAAAAGGGAGGAAGAGTAATTAGTTATGATTACTTATTCGTGTTTATAAATTGAGGTATAAATGTTTACGTATATAATAGTAGATAAAATTTTAACTAGACAGTTGATGCGCATATTTAGCTATATGTCATTATTTGTTATGTTTACTATTTTGCCTTCTGTTGTTAATTCGCAAACGTTAACAAATGATCACGATAAAGTAGAGATTGAGAATAATCTAGACAATATCACAATTTATTTCGGATTGGGTAAATCTCATATAGATACCACAGATTCAAGAAACAAGAGATCGCTAGAGACAATGAATTATATGCTCTCAGATAGCGATATTGTTAAGTTATTGAATACAATAACAATCAATGCAGCTGCCTCACCTGATGGCAATGAGGATTATAATAAATCCTTATCATGGAAACGTGCAAAATCAATAAAAAATTACATTATTAGTAACTATCCATCTATCGCAGACAAATTGATTGTTAATCATATTGGCGAGAACTGGGAGGGTTTGAGAGAATTGGTAGTATCTGATAAACTTGTGCCAAATAGCAAGAGAGTTCTAGAGATTATTGATTCGGATATAAGGCTAGATACTAAAGAATGGAGATTACGTAGACTAGATGGCGGTAGTTCATGGAGATATATATCGAAAAATATGTTGCCTCTACTCAGAAATACAACATCTACGGTTTTTCACTTTAATATTAGATATACTTTTATGCCGATTACACTTGGTAATACGGTTAAACAGAGTACATTATCAAAAGATGTAGATTTATCTGATATTTGTTTTACAACAAAGCCAATCTATATAGATGACGCTGTTGTAAAACAACAAAAACCAATTTTGGCGGTAAAAACCAATCTGTTGTATAATATTGCAACTCTATTAAATTTAGAGTTAGAGTTGCCAATAGGAGACAAGTATAGTTTGGCAGCAGATATTATTCATCCTTGGTGGATTCAGGATAATGGTAAGGTTGATAGTAAAAGAAATCGCCTTCAGGCTAGAGTAATTAGCTTGGAGTTTAGAAGGTGGTTAGGAGATAGAGAGAATAAGAGTGTACTTACGGGTTGGTTTGTTGGTGGTTATGGAACCTACGGATCATTTGACATAGAGCGTAATAGAGAGGGCATGCAATCAAAGAATTTATTGTCTGGTGGTCTCTCATTAGGTTTCGCTCACTCAATAAGTAAAAACGATGCTTTGCGTTTAGAGTATTCAATAAGTGCTGGATATGCACAATTTGACTATAAAGAGTACACGGCAGAGTTTGACGGTACACAGTGGGGATGGGATGCCTTTCGTGACTATACTAAAAGTTTTACATGGATTGGTCCAACACGACTAGAGTTGTCGTTGGTGTGGTTAATCAGTCGTAATACAGAAAGGAGGTCGGGGAAATGGTAAAGATAATGTATATCTTACTGGGTTTAATAATTATATTTACTAGCTCATGTGCCTACCAACCGATTTTAGAGCGAGATATTGTTTATACTTCGGCATATATACCTGTTAAGATTAACTGGAATAACTCAGGATTTAATATCCTTGAGAATGGAGTATCAAAGCAGAGTGGAGAGAGTGTTCATAGAGCCACATTTAGATTCTTCCCGAAGGATGGAAGCGAACCGTTTGAGAGGTATCTTGAGGGTAATGTATATGATGGAGAGATTGAGGTTCCGATAGGAGAGTACTCAGTGATAGTGATGAATGAGTCTCACACCGATGTGTATTGGGAGGGTAGTGTCACTTCGGGTTATGAGAGTATAGTTTTTGAAAATGTTGATAGTTACGAAAATTTTTCAGCATACGTAAAGACACACACCAATAACCCAGCAGGATACTACTTAACAGAGTATGTTAATGATAATTATCTGTTCATGCAGCCTCCTTTGCGATTGGCAACGTGGAGTATTGATAATTTTGTGGTAACGCAAGATATGGTTGATTACTCGCACCAACTTTTGGCAACAAGGCGAACAAAGGGCGAGACAGAAGATATAGAAACTAAGACACTTATGAAGAGTGTTGATGAGGATATGTTTTATGCATTAACAAGAGACTCTATTGGTGATGATAATGGAGTTGATATGCGAAGCCTTACACGTGATGTTACTGTTGTTCTTAAGGTTAAGAACCTTACGTCGGTAGGTGGAGTTAAAGGTGCTGTTGATGGCTTTGTGAATAAGGTTAATATGCGTACAGGGGTAGGATTCAGAGAGCCGAAAGATAAAAAAATGGTTCAATATTTTACTCTCAACGGTAGAACTAACTGGTATGATGAGAATGGAGAGTATATGGGTGAAGGGTGGCAGCCCACATCCGGAGAGAATAAATATAAAGATTACACGGGCGAGACCTCAGTAACATTTCTTAGTTTCGGACGTGATATAGGGTTAGAGAGTAACCTAGAAGATGGAAGCGGATTATATATGTTAGATTTTGATTTCATATATATAGATGGGGCGTTAGTGGATAAGGGTAATACGCAGTTTGAACTTGATATTGACAATGACCCAACAACTCCATCTGTTTCAACTAAACTGCCTATTGATGTTACAAAGCAGGTGCTTGATAATGCGCCATTAGGTAGTGATGTGTATAAATTGGGTATTGATATTACAATTTCAACATTCCAATTAGAGTACACAAGCGGCGATATTACTGTTGAGGATTGGGGAGATGATACCGTGATACCTCTATAATTATGAAATAACTTGAGTATTAACTTAAAATATAAAAAAACAAATTAAATAATTATTAACAAAACTTTTTTTAAAACTAACTATGAAAAAACTAATGTTTTTTGCTGCTACGGCGGCAGTAGCTTTGACAAGTTGTTCAAAGCAGGAGGTTGTAGATAGCGCGAACAACGTTCCAAACAACCCGAACACAATAGCATTTGTGTCTAACACATCACGTGCTAATGTAAATACTTTAACTAATGTTGAAGGTGGTTTCCAAGTTTTCGGCCATACTGATGGTGCAACTGCATGGTATAATGTAGGCGTTACAGGCGAGGCAGCTATTGATGGCACATTTGACTATTATAAGCCAACAATAGTTAATGAAAATGTTTCTGACAATAACGATTGGCAGTGGAGAAATGTGGCAGGTGATGCTTCTGTTGAGGCTCCAATGTGGCCAACTGCAGGTTACCCAATGACATTCTATGCAGCATATCCAAAACCAGATGGAGTTAATGGTAATACAGCAATATCTGCTACGGTTGCAACTCCGGAGGTTACTGGTGAAAAAACTATTGTAGCTGATAGATTTACACAAATAGATCACCTAGCAGCTAAATCTGTTGCAAGTGTTAAGCCATTAACAGGTAAGTTAGCTATGGTGTTTAAGCATATCCTAACTAGAGAGAATGTTTCAGTTACTGCTGGAGTAGGTGTAAAAGTTGAGGTACAAGGTATCTATTTCCACGGTATTAATAGTGTAAATACATACAATTATGTTGCTCAATCATGGGGTACTGCTGCAACAAAAGAGACTTATGAGTATCGTAAGACAGTATTTGCCGGATCAACTACAGCTACGAATGATGCCTATATGAGTGGTGGTGATGATGCATTTCATGTTGATGCTTTAGGTGCGACTGAAGCAATTCCAAAAGATGCTATCCACTCTAATGGTTCTAATTTAGGAGACCTAATGTTACTACCTCACTCTTTCGACGCTATTACGCTTAACACTAAAGGAGCTACATCAAATGTAGCTAGTATTGAAGGTGGTGCATACATTGAGGTTTTCTACCGTGTTGAGACTAATGGATCACCTGCAGGAACAGTTGATGTTGTAGGACGTGCTGATATTATGAACCCAACAGGTTCTGATACTTACTATTACAATAGTGATTTATCTACATACTATACAGCTGCTAATGCTATTAAATCAACTGCTAACAGTGGTTTATTGACTGCTGAAGGTGTATATAATGGTACAGATGCTGATAATTATGTAACTGGTGGAACTATTGCAACTGGCGATGCTCTTTATATCAGAGCTTATTTCCCATTATATTCTGATGTTGATGGGGCAGGTTCAGGTGCTAATGTTGGTATTCAAAATTGGGAAATGGGTAATAGCTACAGATATAACCTATTAATCGGTGGTGATGGTAATGGTGGTTACTATGCTGATAACAAATATTATGATGAGGCAGGTAACGAAACAGGTCTATACCACTCAGGTGAGCCAGGTGACCCTGTATTTGATAACAGAATCCACTTCACAGTAACAGTAACTCCATGGGGTACTGAGAATGAACAAAATTTAGGTGCTTTAGTTCCATAATCTTTGAATTATAATAAAAAAACTGGGGTAAGATATTAATCTTACTCCAGTTTTTTTATTATCGACTATTTAGGGCGGGCGATACCGAAAACTTAACAGAAATATCCAATTAATTGACAGACAATTAATTGGATATTTTGTATCTTTGTATAAATAAAGATGATTACCCCCAAAAGCTGACGAAAGCTGAAAAATGGGGGTAATCATCCACAAACATAATGCAAATATAATGAAAATTTCTGAAATACAAGCAACATTTGAGTTTTCCGAGTACTCATATGTTAAAGAGCATAAACAAAGGTTTGGCACAAGCGAACTAGGTATATTAAAATCACTACTAATAAAAATATAGTAGTGTCCGGCGAACCTGAGGATTGAATTTATGCACGTCATATCTACCCTAA
>CAYJCU010000042.1:0-17160 GCA_964368765.1 uncultured Rikenellaceae bacterium | reverse complement strand
AGGGTAGATATGACGTGCATAAATCCAATCCTCAGGTTCGCCGGACACTACTAATTTTGTTTCGGCAAAAAAATACCGCTCTACTCTCTCACAGGACGCACCTGCATAGCTGTCATACGTCCCTCTATCTCTGATGATATTTTACCATTTATCAAACTATAAGGATCACTACTATCAACATTAGGATTACATGCCCATATATTACTATTTTTCACTCCTGCATAGTAGACACCATTCCAATAAACCTTCACACAATCTGTTGCATGGTAACTTGCTACCGAGTTTGATAATGGATAACTAAACACATTTGTCGAACTATCATGCGAACCGCTAACAGCAAGATCGCTCCACGCCTCACTTTGAGGTATCATCCAACCAAGTGGTGATGGGTCGAATATAGATTTACGATTATTGTTTATATTAGACTTATAATCATTCCACATTAAAGTGGCACCGTTATAATCTTTCACCCAGTTACCTTTATCTCCAGTGGTTACAAACTGATTATGATAGAAAGTTGTTGGATTCAATACAGATTTAACATACTCAACCACAAAACTATAATCACCCCATTTAGCTCCTCCTTCAGGCGATTTAGTAAACTGCGTAGATATACTCTCTTTACCATCTGAAAGATGCTCTCTTCCGAAAAATGGATCTTTCCTACCAAACTGATAATATAATGCCCCTTTATTTTTGGGTTCAGAGAACTGCCCTATTGAGCCTATATTTCTGTCCATCATAACAGAGTTAGCATAGTGTCCCGAACTCCATATATCACCAGAATAGCGATGCACCTCTCCGTTGATTGTCTCAATAGCAATACCTTGAGTTGTGGTACTCGGTCTAGCCCCTTTTGTGTCGTCTCCCACCTTAGCGGTTGAGGTTATATAAGGGTTATAATCTGTAATCCATAAGTGCCATGACCATACTACATTGCCACTATCCTTACTAACCACATTAAAACCAATATTCTGATACTCAGCCACATTTGGATCAACTGTTACCTTAACGGCAGGGTAACCCGTAGGCGATGTAGCCATTGATATATTAACACCACTCAAATCAACCCCATCGAACCATGTTGCCTTAACATCAAAATCTGATAGCCAGTTATATTGTGAAACATTAATATTATCAGGGTTCCCATCACTATAATTAATCCAATAATCATTAATACGCTCAGCCACTGGAATATAATATACATTAAGTGCATCATCATACATATTTAATATATACGAGTTTGCCACCCCACTCTTTGCATCAATATCTTTACTACCTGTAAGTAGTTCATTAATGAAATTTCTATTTGTATAATCAGTGATTATTGTTTTATGTGTAAGTGATATATTGACTTCACGTCTCAACTCACCCACACGAAACTCAATGGAGCCATTACCCTTAGAGATAGGCATAGTCAGCTTGATAGTGTGAGTACCAAAATCTTCATCCCAACCAGTAAGTACATCTCCACTAAAGTTCGCACCCCCTACATACTCATAGGTAATACCATCGGCGAAAACCTCTTTAGTTAAATTTTTGAAGAGTATAGAGTCGTGCGCTGTTGGGTTATCACCACTTGCATTATAGGTTAATTGCAGTAACATCTCAACATTATCGCCATTAACAACTATACTATTGTGGTTTGACGAGATTGTTTCAAAACTAGGGTTTATATAGAGCATATTACTCTCTGTTGATACCAACTCAGTAACATAATTATCATTATCAACACCTAAATAGTATTGACCATTATTAACTATATTTGTAGATTGATCATCAATAGTAATATCATAATCTACATTTGACGGAGGGGCTAATCTAGCCTCGTCAATAGATGGATAACCATCTGTATTTAATTTGCTTATATTTACAAGATAACGAACAGAGTTGTTCACAAAATATGACTCTTTACCTTCGCTATCACTGTATCGTATCATTAATTTATAATATACATCATCACTCTCATTGGCAAGTGTACCATTAACATCAACCTGCAAAAGAAGATATACTGGATCGTTATCTGCCTGAAGAACAGACTCAGGAGCATTGGCAAGCGGAGCTGTTGGGTATATATATAACCCTTGTAGATATTTTGTAGTATAGTTAGCCTCTGTTATGCCAGTAGGGAATTTACTATAACCATACCCCTCACGTATATTAGTAATTGGGGTCACCTCATGTGTCTCAATTTTAGTTGGGTGCGGGATACCCGTAATTGGATTAGGAGCAAATTGTGGTGCATCAATAGCACGTACTGACACAAGATTAGCACTCCTATCCATATCTGTCAAAATAATATCTATACGTGCAAAAGAGTAGTAGGCCTCAAGCATAGGAGGGTTAGCATCAAGATACTCTTGTGTAAGCATCTCTAAATTAAACTCTGCATAAGCCGGAAGATAACCTGTGTTTGATGGTGTATTTTTTAACACATTATTATCTAGCGTGTACTCCATCATAATATTTTGTAGGAAATCGGTATAAACATACTCCCCCTCACCCTCTATAAAAGAGACCTCGCCATTTGAGTTTAGATAGAAATAGCCCGTTGTATCACTCGGATCATCGGTCATAATAACCATATCATCGAACGACTCAGCTGTGATATTTGAGATACCAAGTATTGCAACCGGATAGTCTCTCTCTTCAACAACTGCATAATAAGTTGGTTGCCCAATTGCATTATAATCTTTAATAACATCACGTACCTCTAACAGTTTACCATGCGATGGATTATTAGAATCAAGTCCACGTCTATCAAAAACAAACACCTTCATATTTTTCACCTGCACCTCACGTGTAGTTGTAATAACAGAGCTCTTTACAGAGGATTTTGTCACCGCCTGTGAGCCAAAATCAAGGTTATCTAGTGAGATAGACATTTTAATTTGTCCCTCACCAACCGTCACACCTTCTAATTTAGAGTGCGAAGGTGTTTCATATTTTTCACACCCAACAATAACTAGTAACGCTGCAAATAAAGCAACAAATATCATATTTTTCATATCATTCTATTTTCTAATACACTAATAACTCATACAATACCGATAGAGTTCTCTGCCCTGGCCCTTGAATAACCACTCCATCCATCTTATTTAGACCAGCTGTTGTTTTGTAGTCAAAAGAGAGAACCCCTGAGCTACCTGTTAAAGCTATTGTTATAGGATTTATTCCTTCAACAATTTTATCAACTAATGTTATATCTGAATCACTAAAACCATTAACATTTAAATCAATATTATAAACATCAAAACTAGGACACTCAAACCTATACAATCCAGACACAGATGAGATTGATGGCATAGATATATCCACACGATGAATATCTCCGCCCACCTCAACAAACACCTTATCCGCACTTGAACTAAGTGATGTTGATTGATAGATAATAGATTTTGTGCTATAATCCAATCGTAGATAACCATCTAAACTACCTATATTGGTTGCTATCAAATCTGATTCGCTGTAATTGGTTTCAAAAGTAAAGATGATATTATCTACATCACTACCCATACTGGCACCATACACATAGGTTCCACTCTCAATTGTTGGAGTAACCACTCCACCCGCTCCGTCAGAGATTATAAGGGTGAAATATCCATAATATATATCTATCAGATAGTGAGCCCCTGCAACAACAATCTCAATAACATCATGTGTCCCGATACTAGGTTTTTCATATCTTAGATTACCACTACCATCGCCACTTATATCCAGTGTAACAGTTGCACCATTTAGAGTAGATATTGATATTAAGCTCTTATCAAAATCTGAATATATAGGAATATCAATAAAACTATCCTCTTTGGGTATGGTAAAGGAGTTTCCCACAATAAAATCGCCATAATATATCGGTATAGCCATTAATACAGCACCATTGAACTCTACATAAATCTCATCATAGAGCTTAGCTCCTAGATTATTGTTGCGTGTATAGTTAATTTCGCCTAGATTACTACTCTCATCAAGTGTAAAAGTGAGATACTCTTTAGTAGTGTTTGTATCATCACTATATCTATACACCTTTATCTCAGAGGCAGAGTAGTTTGTTTCGAACGGAATCTGTAACACATTAACTCCGTTATCTAACTTATATTTTCTCTCGCTATTTGTCAATTCGAAATAACCTCCATTAATATCTCCCGATACATCTTGCGAACTCCACTCAGCGATTGTTGCACTAATCGAGATTGCAGGCTCTCCATCCATGAAATTGAAAGTAACCTCTAAAATATACTTCACCCCAGGCTTAAATTCAGTTATTACGCTTTTAAGCGGAAAATATAACTCCTTAACAACTAACTGATCATGAGACATACCATCATTCAAACTCTCTTGATGATATGCTAACACAAATTGCGAATCATCTGACACGATTTGTGGCATAACAACCGCTATGTGTCTCTCTTTGGCATTCGTTAGTGGACTAATAACATCTGCTGGCACAACCACTATCTCGCCATCTCTACCTAAATCATTCTCAGCATCGGCAGGGTCTATCTCATTAGAGAAATATAGCTCTTTCAACAATTCAATCTCTGTATCTGTATATTTCTTAACCTGATCGCCACTATCATTAGGTTTCCACGATACTATACTCTCTCCCACTGCCACACTACTCTCTTTAAAGGTCATAACACCGGATGAGTGAACATTTATTAAACCAATACCGTGAATATGCACCTTCTCATTGAGATATGGTGTATGCATAATCGGGTTAGAGTCGCTCTCTGGTTGCGTTGGATCAAAATTTTCATTTATTATCAACTTTTCAAAGGCATTTTTACCCTCATCGCTTAGCTTTACACGCACCTCTATCTGTGATAAGGCATGCTCAAACTTTAAATCCACCTCTCCATCAGCAACATCCCCCTCGCCATACACTTTATTAAGAGCTGAGGCAACCATAATATCAGAACCAAGTGACAAAAGTGTTTGGTGTATTGAGTAGTTAAGAGACAACCCTCCACCTTTTCCAAACTCAGGAGTAAAAGAGGCAGATGATACACCATCATTAATTAATGAATAGGGCGCAACTGCAAAAAAAGAGTGCTTAGCATCTTTTTTCCAATACTCAAAATAGTACTCATCATTAATTGCCAATACCTCATCAGTAGGTTTTACATAACTCCAGCCTCCTGAAATATTTTTTTCAATATGAGCATTATACATCCAGTTATAATAATGATTGGTTGAATTATAATCACTCGCTTCACTCATTGATGAAAATACAGAAAAAGAGTTCACTTTATTTGTATTATCAATAGCTCGTGTATCAACATCTCCACTTATGGCTAAGAAATTAAATTTCATATCTCCGTTGCCATTGGGCACATTTGGCTCATACACATTATACTCTGTCTCTGCACATGAAATAATCAACAGTGCCGACATTAGGGTTAAAAATAGTTGTTTCATCTTCTTAATCATTTAATTCTTCAAGTACCTATGGGCAGGTATCAGCCACCCATAGATTGTTTGCAACCTTATCGCAGGTTATTAATTATAAGCCTATTGATGCTGACTCATCAATCCAGTTTGTATCAGAAGTAGCGTTAAATGTAATATAAACTAACTCTTCATTACCCTCCTCATCATAACCCTTATCAAATGCAATATGATATGTTACTCTGTTACCACCATGCCATAAAGTGTTGTTTGCAACTGTATCATCGCCATCTGTTAATGGAGCGTACACATTTGAGTATGTAGAACTACTACCAATTAAGTATATTCTATCAGGATTTGCCTCGCCTGCCGCAACATCAATTGGATCAAGTATATAGGCACTACAATTTACAGTGATATAAGCACCTGATGTAGCAGAAATAGTCTCATTTAATCTATCCCAAGCTGTAAAATATTGTGGCATAAGCATTAACGGATTTTTGTTGTCAGATAGTAACTTTGCAGTTCCTCCAACAGCTGCGTTAGTAACACCATCCATCACTACTGCCTTCTCTTGCTTAGTAACATAATTCTCTGGTGTGTCTGTATTGCTCCAGCTACCCATAACTAGTTGAGAGTTTGATGTTGTTGAGCTTTTTGCTAAACTGAAATCACCTCTCGATGCAATATTGTTAAGAGTGATAGAGTTAATTTCAACTACTAGTTTCTCATTAACAACTGTACCAACAAAACGTATCTGCGATAGAGCATGCTTAAAGTGTAGAGATAGCTGACCATCTGCACTAACTAAGCTGTTAGCTGTTCCATCATAAGTTACGTTTGCTGCTGATGCATACATAAGATCGGTTTGTGATGCCGAGTTAGTTGTAACAACATAATCATTAATTGCTAAACCACCATTACGTGTGGTTGATGATGCAGTACCGTGAGGCGCAACTGCGTAGAAATCAAGTGCCTCGTTTGGCCAATATTGCTTATCAGCACTACTATTATATGTCCAATCAGCACCATATATTATTTTAGCACCCTCTGCGCCATCTCCTAAATAGGCACCATCGAAACTTCCGCCCTCAGCAGGCGAAACAAATGCAGACACACCAAAACCTGCTACACCGTGTACATCTACAAAACCATCTACACCCTCAACAGGAGTACCCTTTGTGTTGATATTTGCATAACTAGAAAACCCTATATAGTTCTCTTTAGATAAGCTCTCAGAATTTACAACCTCAGTTTTCGAACAACTGCTTAATACCGCTGCAAATAGTGCAGCCCCCATAATTACTCTTTTCATTTTTTATTTTTTTAAAAAATTAAACTACATATATCAACTCGTGATATATTAAAACCATTTCTAATTTATTCTTTTTTTTATTGTATATCTCACTAACCTGAGTTTTGGATAAGAAATAGTTTATACTATTGATAATAAGTAAAATAAAATATTTACAACAGACTTTTTTTAGTGTGGTTCAGTCTCAGTGCGTTATTGTAAAAGCGAAGCATAGCGCACTTACTGTGCGTGAGCATCGTATTTTGCAATAAGGTGCTGAAAATGAGCTACAATAAAGAAAGTATGACTGTTTATTATCCAAAACTCAGGTTATTACATTGGTAGTGGAACCAATATATCTTCCCACTCCTCTACCTCAACATCAAATGCTCCATCATCGCCTCCTACTGCCTCAGGAAGAGTCAATTCAAGGAAAATAAAATGTTTCTCTACTCCATCCTCTACCCTTATCTCTATATTCTCTTTTGTAAATTTAGCTATAACAGGATAGTGCTTGCCATCAATAAGCACAAAATCTATATCAACAATATACTCTGTCTCATCATCTTCTAACAATCCAAAAGAGGTGAACTCTTTAGTAATTGTTCCGACAGTGGTACTCCCCGGCTCAAACTGACGACTATTGAGTATAAATTCATGCATTATCTCTCTCTCATCTATCTTTTCAACCCCTAGATAATATCCCTTAGCAAGATGCTTAAAGAATGTACGAGGAGCTCCAGCGGCAAAATTCAACCCCTTAACACGTGCCTGAAGCACAAAAGTTGATACCCTACGCTGTGGGGCTACATCATAAACCTTAACAACATTTTCTGGTAGTGATGTTGGTCTATCATAATGAATATCTACATCCTCTTTTGTTATCAGAACATTTTTCACTAGCGAACTAGCTATAATTTCAGGCTCTTCAACCACCTCTCTCGTTGCATCGCTTTCAGATGGAGTTCTCACAGGTAGCTTTGTCTTTGCACTGGCTACATATTTATTTATATTTTCAACCCCTGCAAACTCTATATTAGCATACTCAGACTCGCTATTATTAAATAGCAGAATATCATACTCTCCCTCTGGTAATGCTAACCTTAGCTCTTTACTTGCTGATTGAGTTGCAAATCGGGTCTCTATCTCACCGCCAACACTATTATATGCAATGGCAGTTACTCCATTAGGGTTGAGAACTGATTGAGTCCAATCAACATTAATCTGAACTATTGCTTGTGGCTCGGTAGCATAATAAAGATGATCATGTTTACAACTTGACGTAACAATTATGGCAATAAATATTAATCTTAAAACTTTCATATTTAATTGATTATATGTAAAAATTTGGGCGTAAGAGTGGCACTAGGGGGATATTTATAATCGCTTTTTACTACGATTATGCCTCTCCCTAGCACATCTTAATATCTTATATTCAGTTAATTATTTAATTTAGGCCAGAATCCAAAACCTAAATCTTATTATTATATGTTAAGTATCCATACAAGTGATACCTCTGCCTGTGTAGGACCTATCCACTTATAGCGTTTTGTCTCCCATGGATAGTCAAAAATCTTAACATCGCCATACTCTGTGTCCCACATCTTTGTATAGCTCTTATAGTCTGACTGCGTATAACCTAATCCCAGCTGGTAATGCAGATGAAAATTCTTTGATAATTTATGAGCATAACCTAATGATAGACCTGTGTTGATAATATCGCCTTGAACACCCTTTGACTTAAATAGCTGTAAATCATAATTACCATAGCCTCCAAAGAGAGTAACATTCCACCCAGTTAATCTATCTCTCTTAACCCTATCTCCTAACCAATATGTTAGTGAAAGGTGCCCCATGCTTGCCCTCTGAGTATAATTTCGTTTATTAATACCCCACCACGGAAAAATATACTCTGCTGATAGTGATAATCTATCCCCAATAGGAATCTCTAACTCTATATTTGGGGTTAAAGCAACATCATATAAAAGATTTGTTTTTATTGCTATTATAAAATTGCTACTATCTCTCACAATTGGTATGGTATCAACTACTATCTCTTTGTGATAGAGTATTTTCTCTCTCTTCTCAATATTGTAATAAAAGAGAACCGATGCACCGTAACGTAATTTAGGCAGGATATATTTTTTTAGGTAACTCCATGTCTCGCCTCCACGCATTGTTTTCAGATACCACTCTTTGTTATCAGCACTTCGCTTTGAATCATCTATTATACGAAGTACCTCACTCTTATGCTGAAAATTTGTATCTGCCTCAACCATTTGTCGTAACCCTTGCCAATCCTCAGCTGTGAAGGTGCTCTTAAAGGGCATATCAGATAATTGAGGATACCTACTCACTAAAAACTCTCTAACACTCTCGGCACGTCGTTGCGCTAATTCGCTATTACGTCTCTCAACCCCATCAATAGATGCCGTAGCAACCAATACAAGCGAATCAAGACCAATTGTTAAATCACCTCTGCTCATTATTGAATCTAGTTGCGAGATGCTTTTTTCATTATCTTCGAACTCTAGCTCTACCTGCGAACTATTTATTCTGAAGAATATTTTTATATCTCCTTTATCTGAAGTTTTAAACTCTTCAAAAGTGACACTTTTAGTAACGATTGTGTCCGATTTTGTCTCGAAACTCTGCGCCATAGCACTATGAGGCGATAACAATATTGCTATTACAAAAACACATGTAAACGCAACTAACCTAAAAAATCTATTATTGTAAACCATTTATATGAAATATGTAAAGTCTGAGTGAAACGAAGAATTGGTAATTTTTATTAACTATGATAATATACCCTAATGTGTGTAAATGAATAAGTGTTCCACCCAGACTAAAATTTTTATTAACCTAATAATGTCTTTATCTTCTCTATGTCTGAATCTTCATAAAGATCATGAAGAGTAACATTAAGATATTGACTTTCGGCATCTTGAACTAACTGCCCCATCATTCTACATAAAAGACAGGTGTGTCCATCCTTAATAAGATGCGTAGCATCAGGAAAGAGTTCCCAACACGACTCCATTCCTTTATGCCCCTCAAGATGAGCAATAATCTCTGCTAAAGATATTGTTTTTGGATCTTTAGCAAAAATAAATCCTGGCGTAGTGCCACCTGTTTGGCTCTTCAAGCATCCGACCTGCATTAATCTATGCATGATTGGAGTTAATGACCTTTTATTAACGTTCAACACGCCTGCTAAAAATGTCAAATTGACCATTCTCCTTTGAAGGTATGCCTCAACCATTATTGGTGCTATTACAAAAAATAGCCTTGTTGATTTAAGTAACATAATACATTATTTTAAAACACCTATTTTTACTACAAAATAACTTTATACTATTATGCGAAGATCGCTAATATAATCAAAGTCATTTGTTAAACCAAATACACGTATTACCTGTATTTGCACTGCAAAGGTAGGATATATTTTTTAATAAAACAAATTCTAAGCACAAAAATTGCTAACTAAATCAACAAAAAAATATTATAATCACAATATCAAGAAAATAAAATACTAATAATCAATGATTTAAGCAATTCAATGCTAACACATTAAAAATTAACAAAAAAGTACAGATATTGAATAATATAGGTTAATACATTAATATTTGGATTGAAAACTCTGCCATATTAAATCACGCTCATTTGACAAATCACAAAATTTTATTCTATGATTTACCCGTAACAAGCAACACTTGCAAACTTTGATAAATAGGATTATGATACAATTTTTAAATAATTTGCACCTACTCCTACATAAATTTATCTATTTTAATGCTAATTGTTTTGTCACCGTCTATCATAAACACGGCTTTGTCATACTTAGGCATTCTGACATTATTAGAGAACCCATAAGGTTCTTTAGGTATATGCATCATATTTGAATCTAACTCTTTATTGTTATTTTCATCATGAAAAACCGAGACGGCATACTCTCCTTTAGAAAGCTGAAACTCTACCTTCACACTCCCTTTTACTGCCTTAACACTTTTATAGGTATAGACATCTTTAGTCTTAAAACCTTTCTCAGCATCATTATATATAGCAACTATTATATTACCATCTGTGCTTTCAATATTGGTAACATTTACAGTTAGCGTCTCTTTGGTCTCAACTTTTGAAGCGGATGAGAAAAGAGCAACAACCGCTAATAAAAAAACATATTTCATCATAATTTCATCTTTATACTAAACAAAAAAACCTTGCATCTTAAACAGATACAAGGTTTTCGTTATTTTGCTTTCTTAAAAAGTGATCCCGACAGGGCTCGAACCTGTGACCGACAGATTAGAAATCTGTTGCTCTATCCAACTGAGCTACGGAACCTTTACAGAGTGCAAAGATATAACATTATAATTACAATTCCAAATAAATTTTGCTTTTTTTTTCATAACTACAATCTAAATTCAATATTTACAAGCATATAAGCACTGTTATTACCTTCCTCACTACCCCATATCTGCATATTAGGTGCAAATTTCAAATATCTATTAATTTTATATTCACCACCAAATACAAACAGACTTCTCGTGTGGTTAATAGCGTCATCATATCTTGCAAACAACTTAACTTTTTGCATTAATTTTATGGTTGTATATACCGACCAACCATATAACTCGCTATCTACTAGAGCTTTTTGGTTTATTAGATTATTCTCCACACCTAAAGAGAAATAACGATTTTCATACCCCACAAATAGTGCAAAAGTCTCTCTATTATCTAATGAAGAGAGATTATAATTATCATAAAACAACCTTACTATAATATTTTTAAGCGGCAAAACTGTAACTCCTATACCATAACGGTTAAATTGATTTGTATTTATTTTTTTATACCCCTCGCCATTTAATATTGACACATCCACATCTAGCCAGTCATTAAATTTATAACTAGCTGCCACTCCTACATCTGATGCTGAGGCATAATTATATAGATTTAGATAGGTTTTAAGAACATATCTATACCCCCAAAAAGAGCGCTGAACCCTAAACTCATGTGTATTTATCACCCCGAAATCAATTTTTAAGCGCCCACGCCTCCACGACACAAACGCATTCCGGAGATAGCCTACCCTCTCCAAATTAGAACCATCAACCCCTGTTGTGCCCATATCATACACCACCCTAACAGAGAACTCTGAAAGCAGATGTGCCTCATACCCTAAAAAGGCTCTTTCAATACCAAAACCAGCAGCCGCACCATCACTCCCCTCATTTACACCAATACTATAATTTGCAAAGATATTAACAATGGGTTTTCCACTAATAGAGGATCCACCATCACTACTATTTTGAGATATGGCACAAAATGGTGTAAAACAAATAATAAGAAATAAAAATAATCTCTTCATAAATAAATTCATATTATTTAAGTGCAATAATAAGATATCTGCTACGACTCCAAAATCTATTCTTATCAGTGATAATAAATAGATGTTTGGCCTCGCTATTATCACTCACAATAACATAATGATTAGGGTTAAAGCTACCTATAACCGTAGGGCTCTTCCCATACACAACAATAGTATCAATATGATGCTTACTCTTACTTATAAAGTGTGTATTTTGATAATTGTGTGTTGGGATATAATCACGACTTAAACCTCCAGCCCTACGTATAATCCCCTTTTGCATTAAATCGGTCTCATTACCATGTATGTAATATAACAGCGTATCATCGGTATTATGAATATCGTAAAAATAGTGTCTTGTTACTGTTAGCAAAAGATTCAGAGAGTCAATTTCTCTATTAAGATAGATAATCTCTTGCCTTAATACATTTATCTCCCTATTCCCACAAGAGTGCGAGAATATAGATATGAGCAGTATGATTAACATATATTTCATATCAAAACAGTAGCACATATTGTGCCTATTATTGAAGAGTAGCAAGTCATCGACTAACTACAAACCCGAGTTTTGAATAAGAAATATTGTTGTCCGGTAAAAAAATCAAAAAACCTAGTAACTACCTATCCTACAATAAATTAGTTATAATTTAAATTATAGGGGCTTACAAAAACAAAAATTTTGATTTTTTTACTTCTAGGAGTGCCAATTTACCCAAAATTGGATTTAGGTGCGTTATAGGTGCCCTAAAACACACCTGCGTAGTACATGGGTACTTTATATGGTGGGTTTTAGGGTAGATATGACGTGCATAAATTCAATCCTCAGGTTCGCCGGACACTACTAAATAAGAAACAGTTATACTATCACTTATCCAAAACTTAGATTATAACAAGCCCACACCTATCTGCACCGAAGTATCACCTCCGTTATAAAACTCTACTATTAATCTCGCCCCATTGTTCGCATTAACCTCTTTAGGTATAGCTATATCATAGCTTACTGTTTTATCGTTAAATTGGCATGGCTGACTATTACTATATATATTCACACCATCAGCCTCGATTCTAACACTTCTTATCACGACACCCTTCATTCCGCCATTAAAAATAATACCCTTCATATCCCTTAATTTCTGAGACGACACAGCCACCTCTTGCTCTACATTTTCTCGTGGCTTAAGAGTTACAATTCTCAATAAATTTGGATTTTGATTTATAACATCTAGCGATATATCAGAAGCCTCTAAAATAAGAGAGTGCACAAAATCCACTATATCTTCTGGCTGTTCTACCTTAGAGAGAGGTTCGCTTGATTCAACCCATTCGCGCTCCCACTTAGCAAAATTGAACGACACCCCTGTACGTTTACTACTAAAATAGTGTCTCCATCTAGGCAGATAGTAATCTCTTATTAAACCCGACCACACACGTGCAGAATAGTCATCAATAGGAGGACCCCAAATAGTTACTATTCGTTTAGCATTCATCACATATTGCGCCTCTTGCTCTGAGTTCTTCGCATTGCCACGTGCAAAATCAAGCCACCTATCTAAACGCAAATTAGGGTGCCCATCTAAAATTATATCCATCCCTAACATGAGAGTCTCAAATTTTTGCTCTAATTTTTGAGCAACCTCTAACTCTCCAATATGATAATACCACTCTATAACCTGTATAAGCTGCTCCACCTTACCGCCTATATAAAGTGCAACAAGCTCTCTTAGGTCGGCAATATATAGATGATTATTTCTGAATAGCGATGCACTTTTTACAAAAGATTCAATTGCAGCAAAATAGTTATCGTTAGCATTTATACTCCCCTTTGCCACTCTACCTGGTCGCATTTGCCAATTATATCGGGGGTGATCAGTAAAAGAGCCATATACCGATTTAGTCATAAGTTCCCAATACCTCTCTAAATCTACATTAGTTGCCCCATATCTATTAATTGAGTACTCTCTTAGCCACTCGGTTAAATCAATCTCCTTATCACTCCAGCTAGCATCTGAGAAGAGCTCATATATCACCTCATTATTCTCAATACCCTCAGGCGCCATGCCTATTGCTACTAAATCACCTCTATTCTCTGACTTTAAAGCCTCGTGATGTCCATTAGCATAGAACTCTAAAACGCCCGTCATGCCACATTTGCCACCCATATTAGGAATCACACTGTAAACCCATTGCTTACCATAAAACCCTTTATAATAATCCCAATTAACCTCTGAATGCCAAAAATGTTTATTATAGTCAACTGCTAGATCAAGTAGCAACATTTTATCATCAGGCACCTTAGAGACAAGAGCCTCAAGAGTATTATAATCCCATATATAACGTTGATAACCAAACATCCAACCTTGCATTACCCACGTAGCCTTGGGATTACCACGTTTAATAGAGTTATATACCGTCTCTCCATACGATGCCAATAATTCATAACGCTCTGCCGACTCTTTCGGAGGAAATGGTATCTCCATCTCATTAAAACTATCTACAAGATAGTAATCACACTTACCAAACTCTTTTTCCCACTCTTTAATAAACGCAGTGCCTATCTTAGTAAACAGCTCACTCTCGGGAGATATCATCCAATTATAAAATGCACCTGCCCAATTTGTTTTAACAATATCCACATCAGGATATAACCTCTTAAATGCCTCAGGCACAAAACCTGCAAAACCAGGACATATAGGCTTCATACCCAAACTAGACATACGTTCGAGAATTTTATGCTGTAACTCTATTTGAGAATCATACCAATCTTGGTTAAGTGGGCCATCAATACCACTAGCATTACCCATTCTCATCCATGGAAGGTGTGCGGGTCCAACAAAATAGCTATTAATTTCGTCATCTGTCAATCCCATCTTCTTCCACACGCGGGCGAGAATAGCCTCAAAACCCACTAGAGCAAGAGGCATATCTACTCCATGCAATGCCATCCAATCAATCTCACTCTCCCAACGCTCCCAATCCCAATATGGCTTAGAATAACCATACACCACAACATTAGACATATAGTGGTGCTTTACGGGCGAAACAACACGCTTATTATTCGAATCATTTAGCTCTTCTGGTAACTGCAAATTACTCCCCGACCAGCTATATATACCAAAGCCATTACTCTTTGCATAATCATAGAACCCTCTCACAAGTGCAACCCCTGAACTAGCCTCAATTGCCAATACACCGTCATCTACCGAGTAATCATAGTAGGTATTATCACTTTTTTTAGTTATTTTGAGTTTGATAGGCAGATTATCTCTCTTCGTCACCCTTTCAATTAACTCCCGTGCACTTTTCATTTGATTAGTAACCTGTGAAAATGAGTAGGTGTTAAACCCAATAGCACAGATTATAAGAAGAATAACTATTTTCATATATTAGCAATTTAATATTATTATGCGAAAATAGTATAATTTAAGGAGATTTCAAAGAAAAATCCCTACAATTTGTTAAAATAATGATATTTTGTTTGATTTACGTGAGTAATAGACATAAAAAAGAGCTGATGACGAGAATTGAACTCGTGACCCCTTCCTTACCAAGGAAGTACTCTACCCCTGAGCTACATCAGCTTTCGCAGTGCAAAGTTAGTAATTTATTTTTAATTTGTCAAATATATTTTGGGGACTAAAAAATGGACGAAAAAAAGTTCATTTTTTTATTACTCATTTTCAGCAACTTAGAAAAAATATTAAAAAAATATTAAAAATAATTGGCAAAAAATTTGGATAGTAAGAAATAAAGTCATATCTTTGCACCGTAATCAATGATTCAGTAGCTCAGCTGGTAGAGCACAACACTTTTAATGTTGGGGTCCTGGGTTCGAGCCCCAGCTGAATCACACAAAAAATTACATTAATAAAAACCTATATCTCAATGAGATATAGGTTTTTTTATTTCAAATCTGAACTCAACTCAGGGCGATACCGAAAGCGGGCTCAAGTTGAAATTAAGGGGTCAATGTAAATTTCGGATCAAGATGAAATTGGCTCAAGATGAAATTCTTGTTCGTGAGGATTTATATTGTGCGGAAGGTGCCGAAGATGAAGTAATTTTGGAAAAGCCCTCATACGCTCCACCTACTTTTTGCACTGTTCCTGTTTTCAGAATCGTCATTCTGTTAGTTTATATTCGTCTGATAATTCTTTTAGTTTTTTGTAGTGCATATCAAAGAAAGCTCTTATTCTGTTAAGAGTTAAATTATTGGGGTCACGCTCAGTCTGCTTCTGCATCTCAACATAATAACGTTTAAAATCTTTAGTTAAAGACTCTATCAACGGACGCTCTCTATAATCGGGAACACGCAGAGCTCTATATTGAAAAAGTGAAAGATAGATATAGAGACTCTTCATCTCGTTGTGCTCTAAATCAAAAGTGTTTGATGTAATTAATCTTACCTTGTGCCTCTGTTCCATAAACATAATATTTTGAGGATTAAACAATCAGGTAAGCGAAAGAAAAAGGTAGTTCCGCTGACCCGTTGCATTTCACCGACGAAGGCAGTAGGTGCATTAACACTCCACACGGGGGCGAAACCACCGTATAGAGTGAAACGCAAGCATAAAAATGCTCGCTTGCTATTTAGGTAGATTCTCCCACCTTCGTCTAATATGAAATGCACCACAAAAATATAAAAAAATATTGATTTAACAATATAAAATAGAGTAAATCAATAACAAAATTACGATTCTAGCGAATCGTGCGTCCACCGGGAGAAATTATTACTCCGCTTCTCTGCGTAATAATTTCTCTTTTTTAGCGGTGGCGGACGCCGTGCCGTGAACAATTAAAAAAACATTATCGCCTTACGCCGTCTGGGCGGTCTTCCAGTCCGGAGATTTTAGCCGAAATAGAGCAAATAATAAAATTTAGTTTGCTACCCCCCCACAAAAAATGCGGACATATAGGGAGTAATGAAAAATTAACAATGCTAATTTTTCGTCCACCTTGCTTTCAACTTGAACTAGGAAAAGCCATCAACCACTGATTTTTCGAATTAAACTATTGTTGTCCGGTAAAAAAATCAAAAAACCTAGTAACTATCTATCCTACAATAAATTAGTTGTAATTTAAATTATAGGGGCTTACAAAAACAAAA
>CAYJCU010000041.1:0-17279 GCA_964368765.1 uncultured Rikenellaceae bacterium | reverse complement strand
GGGTAAACTGGCACTTCTAAAGGTAAAAAAATCAAAATTTCAGTTTTGTAAGCCCTATAATTATAACCACAATTAATTTATTGTAGGATGGGTAGTTAATAAGTTTTTTTGATTTTTTTTTACCTGACAACCTGAGTTTTGGATAAGAAACAGTCATACTTTCTTTATTGCAGCTCATTTTCAGCACCTTATTGCAAAATACGATGCTCACGCACAATAAGTGCGCTCCGCTTCGCTTTCACAATAACGCACTGAAACTGAACCACACTAAAAAAAGTCTGTTGCTAATACTTAATTTTACTTGTTATCAGTAACTTAAACTATTTCTTATCCAAAACTCAGGTTGACAACAATAGATTTAAATAATTTGCGACTACCTTATATAATATAAAAAAGAGCAGTGGAATTCCACTGCTCTTTTTTATATTGATTATACTTATTATTTAGCGTAACTTATTGAACGAGTTTCACGAATGACAGTTATCTTTACCTGTCCTGGGTAAGTCATCTCCTCCTGTATTTTACGTGCTACATCAATAGATAGTGCCTCTGCCTCTGCATCACTCATCTTATCACTACCAACAATTACACGTAGTTCACGACCTGCCTGAATAGCGTAAGTTTTCTGAACACCTGGGTATGCTTGGGCTATGCCCTCCATCTCTTTAAGACGCTTAATATATGCCTCAACAACCTCTCTACGAGCACCAGGACGTGCCCCTGAGATAGCGTCACACACCTGAATAACTGGCGAGATGATAGATGTCATCTCCACCTCATCGTGGTGAGCACCAATTGCGTTGATAACCTCAGCCTTCTCTTTGAATCTCTCAGCTAGTTTCATACCTAATATAGCGTGTGGTAATTCTGGCTCATCATCTGCCACCTTACCTATATCGTGTAGAAGACCTGCACGACGTGCTAACTTAGCATTAAGACCTAACTCAGATGCCATGATACCACTTAGATTGGCAACCTCACGAGAGTGTTGAAGTAGGTTTTGGCCATAAGACGAGCGATACTTCATCTTACCTACAAGGCGTATCAACTCAGGATGTAAACCATGTACACCTAAATCAATAGCTGTACGCTTACCTATCTCTACTATCTCCTCTTCAATCTGTTTCTGAACCTTATTTACAACCTCCTCGATACGTGCTGGATGGATACGTCCATCTGTAACAAGTTGGTGTAGTGCTATACGAGCTATCTCACGACGTACAGGATCAAAAGCCGATAAGATAATAGCCTCTGGTGTGTCATCAACAATTATCTCAACACCAGTAGCTGCCTCAAGAGCACGTATATTACGTCCCTCACGACCAATAATACGACCCTTAACCTCGTCGCTATCAATATTAAATACAGTTACAGAGTTCTCAATAGCCGCCTCAGTAGCTACTCGCTGTATTGTCTGCACAACAATACGTTTAGCCTCTTTATTGGCTGTCATCTTAGCATCCTCTATTATCTCGTTCGTGTAAGCCATAGCCTGTGTAGTGGCCTCCGACTTCATCTGCTCAATAAGAGTATTCTTAGCCTCCTCTTCAGTCATACCGCCTATCTGAACCAATAGAGCGTTCTGCTCGTCTATCTTTTTGTTATACTCTCCAATCTTTTTGTTGAGTGCAACCTCCTGATTTTCTAGCTTGTTACGACTGTTCTCTAGCTCTCTTTGAGCCTTTGACAACTCATCATTACGCTGAGCTAGATGCGACTCTTTCTGTTTAATTCTGTTCTCTGATTGTGATATACGAGAGTTTTTCTCGTTTATCATCTTTTCGTGCTCCGCTTTCAGTTGAATAAATTTCTCTTTAGCCTGTAATATCTTCTCTTTTTTCACCAACTCTCCATCTGTTTCAGCCTCTTTTAAGATAGCCTCACGACGCTTTTGAGTTGTTTTGTTTAGAATAAAATATACCATAAGAGAAGTGCCCAATGCTGATACAACCGACGCAGCAACAATCCACATCACTTCCATGTTTAAAATTTTGTTTGTTATTTAATCTAAAAAATTATTATTTATTTTATTATCTCTTTAATACATAAAAAATCCCGCACCAATCTCCATTTTTGACGAAAACCCTATACTATACATGGGTAGAGCCGCCACACTATCGCAAACGTCCAATGTCCTCTAATAAAAGAGAAACCGCTAAGCGGTTAAGGCCTGCTTTTAATAATGTAAGCTAAACTCGATTTGTTTTTATTTTGTGAGTTTCGCAAATTATATGAAAATCAATACGGGAAAATTTTCTATAAATATACCTATACAACATCGCACATGGCGATTATCCACCCCAATAGGATGGCATTGTATAAATGAACGTTAATCTATTATATCTCTATCTTATCAATAATTGCACCAGAGATACTCTCTAAATGCTCTTCTAATACCCTCTCGGTCTCTAGTAGACTTTTAGCTACCTTCGATCCTCTATCATTATACTCATACTCTACCGCTATGGCAGCTTGTTGAAGTGCAGCCATACGCAACTCCATATCTAGCTCTTTCAGTTTATATTGACCTCTAAACCTAATGGCAGAGTGATTTAATCTCTTGGCAGCCTCTCTTATTATCTCTTCAGCAGTTGCTCTGTCTTCGTTATCTTCAATCTCAAACTCAAGATACCTACCACAAACCTCTACCTTTATTTTCAATACTTTATCTGCCATATCTCAAAGATATATAATATTTGACAAAAATTCTCTTTTTATCACTTTTATGTGAGGTAAAGAATCTTTCTCTCCCTCTCAATTATCTCATCATCGTTTAATAGTGAGTACTCTATTTTTTTTTAGTCTCTTCTCTATCCACGACCCTTGAGATTATCTAAACAATCGTCAATCTCCCGCAAGATTTTTTCTATCTGACGCTTTGCCTTACGCTTAGTGTCATCATTTGCTGAAAACGATTGATAGATATTTTCGACCTTCTCATTTTTCTGATACCCCTTTACTAGTTCACTAAGGCGCACCTTATCTTTCATTAGACGGTCTCTCTCGGCAAGTAGTATACTATTCTCTTTACGAAGTTCATTATTAATCTTTATAATCTTACTAATTAAAAGATTAACACGTTTAAGTATGTCATTACTTCCCTCCATCGCAACAAAGATAATATTTTTTTTTGATATGTGAAAATTTTTACTCTACAACATTCCCAATAATATCGAAATTATCTGCCTCCGTAATTTCAACATCATAGAAATTACCAATAATAAGTGGTTGATTACTACGCACCAACACCTCATTATCTACCTCTGGCGAATCATACTCCGTTCTACCAATAAAATAATCCCCCTCACACCTCTCAACAATAACACGCAAACGTTGCGATACATATTTACAATTATTGTCAAGTGCTATCTCCTCTTGAACACGCATAAGCCTGTCTACTCTACTCTGCTTAACATCTTCAGGAATATCATCTTCTAATTCGGCCGCTGCTGTTCCATCCTCTTCTGAGTATGCAAAAACACCTAACCGGTCAAATTTAACCCTTTTAATAAAGGCAATAAGCTCTTCAAACTCACTCTCTGTCTCACCAGGATAACCAACTATCATTGTAGTACGAAGAACAATAGATGGCACCTCTTGCCTTAGAGTGGCGATAAGCTCTTCAATCTCTAGCCCATCAGCACCCCTCTTCATTGAGTGTAGAATCCTGTTATTAACATGCTGCAGAGGCATATCAAGATATTTACATATCTTACTCTCTCTCTTCATCACATCAATAACATCTCTTGGGAAAGCTGTTGGATAGGTGTAGTGAAGACGTATCCACTCAATACCCTCTATTACACAAAGACGCTCTAAAAGCTCTGCTAAACGCCTCTCTCCATATAGCTCTTTACCATAATAGGTCAAATCTTGTGCTATTAATATCAACTCTTTAACACCACGTGCCGCAAGTATCTCACACTCTTCAACTATCTCGTCGATAGGGCGTGATTTATGCCTCCCCCTGATTAAAGGTATAGCACAGTAACTACATCCCCAGTTACACCCCTCAGACACCTTTACATAAGCGTAATGCGAAGGAGTGGTAACAGCACGATGCACCACAAGAGATTGGTTATAGCTCCCCCCGAAATACTCAACTATTTGGGGTAGGTCATCAACACCAAAATAGCGGTCTACCTCAGGTAATTCTCTCTCTAAGTCGCTCAAATAGCGTTGTGAGAGGCATCCAAAGACAATAACCTTAGATATTTTGCCCTGCTCTTTAGCTTCAAGCAGCTCAACAATCATATCTATCGACTCCTCTTTAGCATCGCCAATAAACCCACACGTATTAACCAACACCACACCATTATCTATGGCATCAGGATTGTGTTGAACATCTACCCCACAAGCCTCTAACTGTTTAATTAACACCTCACTATCTACGCTGTTCTTAGAACAACCTAACGTAACTATACTTACTCTCTCCATTTCTATTAACCCCTAAGCTTACTCATCGCCAAATAGAGACGACACGAAACTCTGTTTGTCAAAAATCTGTAAATCAGTGATACCCTCACCCACTCCAATATACCTAACAGGTATATTGAACTGATCAGAAACACCAATAACTACACCCCCTTTAGCTGTTCCATCTAGCTTAGTGATAGCTAGTGCCGACACATCAGTAGCCTCTGTAAAATGCTTAGCCTGCTCAATAGCATTCTGCCCTGTTGAGCCATCCAACACAAGCATAACCTCGTGAGGAGCACCAGGAACAACCTTATTCATAACATTTTTTATCTTGGTAAGCTCATTCATAAGACCTATCTTATTATGTAGTCTACCAGCAGTGTCTATAATAGCCACATCAGCATTCATAGCCACAGCAGATGTAAGAGTGTCGAAAGCAACTGAGGCAGGGTCTGAACCCATCTTCTGCTTTACTATCTTAACATCAGCACGCTCTGCCCATACAGTTAGTTGCTCAATAGCTGCGGCACGAAACGTATCAGCAGCCCCCAATACAACATCTTTATGAGCAGCCCTAAGCTGAGCCGCTATCTTACCTATGGTAGTGGTCTTACCTACTCCATTAACACCTACCACCATAATAACAAACGGCATCCCATCTTGTTTTTCGAAGGCAAATCCTAAATCCGAACTTGTATCTCCACTAACAAGGAGTGCCATTACCTCTTCTCTTAATATACGATTAAGCTCTGAAGTACCAACATACTTATCTCTAGCAACACGTTGCTCTATGCGCTTAATGATTTTAAGTGTTGTCTCAACCCCCACATCAGAGGTGATAAGAACCTCCTCAAGATCATCTAACACATCGTCATCAACCTTAGAGCGACCTGCTACCGCTTTAGTTATTTTAGAGAATATAGATGTTTTACTCTTCTCTAATCCCCTATCTAAAGCCTCTTTATCCTGTTTTGTCTCTTCAGAACTTTTGTTGCGTTTAAAAATATCAAAAAATCCCATATAGTATTTATATTATTTTACCTCGTCAAAATCAACATACTCGCCTACGTTGTCGTTTATACGACTCTCTTCGACATTCACTTGCGATACTTTTACCTCGCCCTCTCTGCCTCGTTTACGCTGAGTATTGTCTCCTCCTCTTCGACTCTCATACCATCCTCCGTTATTGCTGTTTCCGCTATTTTTATTTCCACTGATATTGCGTCCTATATTGGTAATAAAACCTATTATCCTAGACACAACAGCAGTAAAAATAGCTATAACAGCTATTATTAACGCTAAAAATATTCCAAATATCGTAGTCATATCAAAAATTAATTTTGTACTTTAAATTGTATTGTATCACTAAAACGTAGATTACTCTATTTTTAGTATATACGTAATTGTACCTACCTGCACAAAGCTAGCCTCATCATCAGCATTGAACTGTGTCTGCATAGCCGCTTTTCGTACCGCCTCTATCACAGCACTCGACGATATGGTTGATTCTCTTGGTTTATATGTAGCATTGGTAACCTTACCCTGTCTATTTACCTGTATCTCCATAACTATCTTACCAGCCACATCCTCATTATAATCGGGCTTCACCAAATCGCCTATCAGCGACCTACCATCAAGAGAGAAATTAGTGCCTGTACCCCCATCTCCAGGGTTTGTTGTCTCGCCATCTGGCGACCCACTCTTTCCTGCACGCTCTTTAGTATCTCCATGGGTCTTAAGCTCTTCTGTATCACTAACCCTACTGCCTGTTGGACGCTTATAAAGTGCCCCCTTATTAACCTGCACCTGCTCAGGCTCTGGTTTTATAATAGGCTTATCCACTGTTTCAGGTTTCTGCGACGCCTCAACCACCGCATCTTTAGCCCTGTCATCTTCAACCGATTGAGGCTTTATAACCTCTTCGGGTTTAGGGATATTTTTCTTACGTGTTTGCTCACGTGTAACCTCTTTTCCCTCTCCTGGCGAGCTATTACCAAAACTAATAAGAACACCCGTTGATGGCTCTATCTGTGTATACTCTTCACCTGTATCAAGGGTAACAAAGAGCACCAACAACACAAGAGTAGTCACATATAGTGCTACTGCCACGCCACCTGCTATCAGGTCAGATCTCTCTGTAAGCGAACTACTCTTACGTGTAAATAAATCCATACTCTACTGCGTTGTCATCATAAAGAGAGCCAGCTTATTATCTTTAGCTATATTCATAATTTTAGCCAATTCATCTACCGACACCCTTTTATCTATACTCAACATAACAAGAGGCTTATCTTGCCCCTCTGTCTCCTCAATCAATCGCTCTTCTACATCTTCAAATTTAACCTGCTGCCCGTTTATAAAGTATTGCAGATCATGTGTAACAGCCATATTAACAGATGCTTTCTCGCTCACCTGATTACTGCTTTTAGGCAGAAGTATATCGAGTGCACTAGTGTTAATAAGAGTTGTAAGCACCAAGAAGAATATAAGCAATAGGAACATCATATCGGTCATTGCCGATGCTCCGAAAGAGGTCTCTACTTTTGAACTTCTTTTTATTGCCATCTTACTCTACTGGTTGGTTTAATATATCCATAAATGCTATTGAGTTAGCCTCCATCTGAAATATCTGCTTTTCAATACGCTGTACAAGGAAGTTGTATCCAAAATATGCAGGAATACCAACAATAAGACCAGCCACCGTAGTAACCATAGCTGTGTACATACCACCTGAAAGAAGCGATATATCTATTGTGCTACCTGCTGCGCTCATCTCCATAAACACATCAACAAGCCCCATTACAGTACCAAGGAAACCAATCATCGGAGCTCCTCCTGCGATAGTTGCAAGGAAAGGCAGATGATGCTCTAGTTTAGATACCTCAAGATTAGCTGTATTCTCTATTGAAGAGTGTATCTCATTCATCGGACGACCAAGATGCTCTATACCTTTTTCTATCATACGTGCGATAGGGTTATCAGTGCTACGACAAAGCTGAAGAGCCACATCTATTTTATTTTCGTACATCAAGCTTTTAATTTTATTCATAAAATTAACATCAATAGATGATGCACGCTTAATAACTCTAAATCTCTCTACAAAGATAAATATAGAGATACCAAAAAGAAGAAGTAGCGGAATCATCAGCCATCCGCCTGCCATAATCATCTCGCCCAACCCGATAGCTTTAGGGTCTTGAACGCCTGCTTGCAATAGTGTAAACATATAAATTTTTTAAATTATTTGTCATTAAAATATAATTACCGCAAATTTACACAAAAAAATCGAAACAGAGCACTACAATTAAAAAATATCTGAAATTTTTATTATAAAATGATATATAAATAATGAATAACCCCCTCAACAAGATAAATAACCCACACACCAAAGGGGCATAATACCCACAAGACAAATGACACCCCCACATCAAAGGAGGTATGGTGCCCCCACAGAGCGAACGATAGTGAGCGACGCCAAGCGCAAGCGAGGCGAGTTTTTGAAGCAAAGCGCACTTTTTCTAAAAAAGTGTAATCAGAAGCGGAAGCGACTGAAAAAAAAATTTTGCAAAGCAAAAAGGGGCAAAGCCCCTAAATAATAATCGTTTTCTACATCAAACCACAACTGTCTGCTGCGCCATATGCATGGTTTTAGGCTAAATATTATTTTAATTTATGAAAAATATGATATTAATACATATTATTTCAATACAATTTATTAATTTTGCGCTATCCTATATTCATTAGGTATAACTAAATATTTACAAACTAGATAGATTAATGGCATTAAGTTGGGTAGAGATAAAAGAGAGGGCTATTGCATTTTCTAAGAAATGGGAGGGAGCTGAGAGCGAAGATTCGGAGGCGAAACCTTTTCTTATAGATTTTTTCAATATATTTGGAGTGTCTAACAGACGTGTTACATCTTTTGAGGCGCACGTAAAAAAGCTAGACAACAGAGATGGCTATATTGATATGCTGTGGAAAGGCAATATCTTAATTGAGATGAAGAGCAGAGGCAAAAATCTTGATAAAGCATATCAACAAGCTAAAGAGTATCTGCATGGTCTTAAAGAGTATGAGTTACCAAAATATATTCTTGTGTGTGATTTTTACTCTTTTCATTTACACGATCTTGATAATGACAGAAAATATATTTTCACTTTAAATGATTTATATAATAAAGTAAGTTTGTTTGGTTTTATTGCAGGATATGGTGCAAAAGTTGAGATTAAAGAGCAAGATCCAGTGAACATTAAGGCGGCTGAGTCGATGGGAAAGCTACACGACTCTCTAAAAGAGATTGGCTATGATGGACACAATTTAGAGCTTTATCTTGTACGTCTTCTCTTCTGTATGTTTGCCGATGACACCACTATATTCAATAAAGATATATTTTATGGCTATATCAATGAATACTCGTCTGTTGATGGCTCAAACCTAGCATCAGTAATCAACGAAGTTTTTGAGACGTTAAACACCCCAATAGAGAGACGTTATAAGAACATATCCGAAGATTTAAATGCCTTTCCTTATGTTAATGGAAAACTTTTTGAAGAGCTTTTGCCATCAGCTAGTTTTGACAGCAAAATGCGTGCTTTAATTTTAGAGTGTTGCAAACTAGATTGGGGGCAGATTTCGCCTGCAATTTTTGGCAGTATGTTTCAGAGTGTCATGAATCCAACAGCAAGGCGCAATTTGGGAGCGCACTACACATCTGAAACTAATATAATGAAGCTAATAAAGCCTCTTTTTTTAGATGAATTATGGGCTGAATTTGAGAGAATAAAAGGTAATAAGGAGCAGCTAATCAGATTTCAAACTAAAATATCAACACTCAAATTTCTTGACCCTGCTTGTGGTTGTGGAAATTTCTTAGTAGTAACATATAGAGAGATACGTCTACTAGAGTTAGCTATATTAAAAGCACTCTACGGCAACAATAAAACATTTAGATTTAGCATTGACAACTATATATTGTGTGACGTAGATAATTTTTACGGATTTGAGTATGAGGAGTTCCCTGCACAAATTGCACAAGTGGCACTATGGTTAATGGATCATCAAATGAATATGAAGTGCTCTGAAGAATTTGGAGATTATTTTGTGCGTCTTCCGCTAAAAAAATCTGCAAATATAGTTCATTGTGATGCTTTAGAGTTGGAGTGGAGTGATATAGTTGCCAGTAACGAGTTGAGCTATATTATTGGCAATCCTCCATTTATTGGCTCAAAACTTATGAGTAATTTTCAACGCCAGCAAGTACAACATCAGTTTGATAATATTGCGGGTGCAGGCACTCTTGACTATGTGTCGGCGTGGTATGCAAAAGCAACAAAATATATTAAAAACAGCAGTATTAAGGTTGCCTACGTATCAACTAACTCTATTGTTCAGGGCGAACAAGTATCTATTATATGGAATAAATTAATGAACGAGTATAGTGTTAAGATACATTTTGCTCACCGCACCTTTAAGTGGAGTAATGAGGCACGAGGTAAGGCAGCAGTATATTGTGTTATAATAGGGTTTGCAACCTTTGATACACCTCAAAAATATATATTCGATTATGAGAATATAGGTACTGAGGCTCACTCAATTTCAGCCAAAAATATTAACGCCTATCTTGTTGATGCTCCTAATATTTTAATTAGTAAACGCTCTAAACCACTATGCAATGTACCAACAATGAGTTTTGGTAATATGCCATTAGATGGTGGAAATTTACTATTTACAGATAACGAGAAAAACGAATTTATAACCATCGAGCCTAATTCTGAACCTCTATTTAAACCACTGATAAGTGCAAAAGAGTTTTTAAATGGAGAGAAACGCTGGTGCTTATGGCTAGTAGATGCAACACCAACACTATTAAAGTCTCTACCAAATGTACTTAAACGAATTGAACTTGTTCGTGAGTTTAGATTGAGTAGCACACGTTCACAAACAATAGAAAAAGCGGCTGTACCTACACATTTCGGAGAAATACGTAACTTTGGAGACACTTTCATAGTTGTACCTAGCACAACATCTGAAAACAGAAGATATATTCCTATGGGATTTTTTGACAGTAAAAGTATAGCAAATAATAGCTGCCATATCGTAAATTGCGGAAAGCTATACCATTTTGGGGTGCTAATGTCATCAATGCACATGGCATGGGTTAAATATATATGTGGAAGACTAAAAAGCGATTACCGCTACTCAAAAGATATAGTTTATAATAATTTCCCATGGATAGATGAGCCTAATGAGAAACATGTAGCAAAAATTGAGATGTGTGCTCAGCAGGTGCTAGATGCACGTGCTGAGTATCATGGTAGTTCGCTTGCTGATCTTTACAATCCTTTAACTATGCCTGCTAAATTAGTTAAAGCGCATAATGCACTAGACAAAGCGGTTGATAACGCATATCGTTCAGCCCCATTCACATCGAACACCGCACGCATTGAGTTTCTTTTTGAGCTATACCAAAAATATAGTTCAACTCTATTCCCTGAATTGAAATCAAAAAGAAAAAAATAATTTTATGAGTAAACATAAAACAATTATTGATATTGAACAAAATGAGCGGAATTTATCAACTGTCATAAAAAAATGGAATCAAGAGGATAAAATTATTAATGCTATTAAGATTCCAGATTTTGAGGTAAAGTCTAATAATGATAAAGTTCAAAAAGATGATGAATTATATATATTAAAATCATTTATATTTAAAATTGACACGAATATCGAGATAATATCTGTACGCGAAAAGCCTGATTTTGAATTAAGCTACAATGGGAAAAAAATTGGTATAGAATTAACATCTATTATCAATATTAATGAAGCACTTGTATTTCAAAAAAAACTTTTTGAAAAGGTACAAAAAAGGGTACAGGAAAATCAACCTGAGTTCAAGTATTTTATCTATTGTTACATCGATAAAAATATAATTATAACTAGAGATACACTAAATGAACATTGCGATGTGTTGTATGATATATTAATAAAAACTCTAAGCAATAAATTAGAATATGGAGTGCCAATTTATTTTGACAGTGAATCATATTTAGATTATATAACCGTCTTTCAAAACACTAAATCATTTTATTTATCAACAGGATGTAGTGTAGATTATGCCAATGATATAACAGTGAAAGATGTAAATAATACAATCTCGATAAAAAGCAAGAAAATAAATGAGTACGATAGTAAATATGATGAAAACTGGTTGCTAATAAAAATTGGAAGTGAATTTATTGAAGGAAATCTACACATACCTGATGACCAAGCTGATTTAATCAAAAATCTAATTGATAATAATTTTGACAAAATTTATCTTTATCATTTAAATGATATATATTGCTTACAATAGGCAAAAAACATGTTTTAGATGATTCATTCACAAAAAAAATAAAAAAATATCAAAAAAAATTTGGAAGTTCAAAATAGTGTTCGTATCTTTGCGAACAGATAAGAGAAACGAATTTAGATGAAAGATAAAAAATACAATGAAACGGAAGAGCTTTTAGCACGATTTAGTAAAGCTTTGGGCCATCCAGCACGCATTACAATCATGCGATATTTAGCAGAGCAACAATCTTGTTTCTTTGGTGACATTAACGATGTGTTACCTATTGCTAAGGCAACTGTGTCACAACATCTTTCAGAGCTAAAAGATGCAGGCTTAATTCAAGGAGAAATTATCTCTCCAAAGGTTAAATACTGTATAAATAAGGAGAATTGGGAGATAGCGCAAAAAATGTTTAGTGAGTTTTTTGAAAATATTAACCCAAACAAAGTTAAATGTTGCGAATAAAAATTAAAGTAGATTGAAAAATCTATTTTTTTAAAAGTGTTGTTCGTAGTTTTGCGAAATAAGAACAGAAACATAAACAATTATTAATATAAAATTTACAAAAATTTAAAATTATGGAAATTAAAGTATTAGGAACAGGATGTTCAGGATGTAAAGCACTTTACGAGACAGTTAATCAAGCGGTTAATGAGTTAGGGGTTCAGGCTAACGTTATTAAAGAGGAGGATTTAATGGCTATCATGAACTATAATGTTATGAAATTACCTGCTTTAGTTATTGATGAGAAGGTGGTATCTTCGGGTAAGAAGCTATCATTAAGCGATGTAAAAGAGATATTAACTAAATAAAGGTTATAATAATATGAAAAAGATATTAGTAGTTCTAGCAGTAGCAATGCTTACAGTGGCATGCGGAGGAACAGGCGAGAAAAAAACAAACGAGACAACAACTAAAACAGCAGTTGCTGAGACAAAAGTAACAAAAGATATTATACAGGTTTTAAATTTTCACGGACAAAACCGTTGCATTACTTGTAAAGCTATCGAGAAACTTACTGGTGAAGTTGTAACTGAGTTAGCATCAAAAAATATTAAGTTATCAATCATCAATGTATCTGATAAGGCAAATGAGGAGATAGCTGATAAGTATCAAGCTACTTGGACATCACTACAATTAGACTATAACGGCAAGGTGGTTGATTTAACTAAGATGGCGTTTGCTAACGCAAAAAACAAGCCTGAAGAGTTTAAAAAAAATTTAAAAGAGGCTATTGAAAATATTAAAAAATAGCAGTTATGGAGTGGTTGCAACAGCTTTTAGACAGTAGTGAGATTCCGCTACTAACAGCATTTTTATTAGGATTACTAACAGCCATAAGCCCTTGCCCTTTGGCTACTAATATAACCGCTATTGGTTTTATTAGTAAAGATATAGAGAATAGGCATCGTGTTTTTAGAAACGGGTTACTATATAGTTTAGGTCGTGTTATATCATACTCGGCATTAGGAGCGATAATAATTCCTATCCTTAAAGAGGGTGCTAGCATATACTCTATTCAAAAGGGGGTAAGCGAGTATGGAGAGTTAATTCTAGGTCCTGCACTAATTTTAATAGGTCTATTTATGCTATTCGGTAAATATCTTAACCTACCTAAATTTGGGTTTAATGGCAACTCTAATAACCTAGCTAAGAAAGGGGGAGTGGGTGCACTACTTCTTGGAGTACTTTTTGCTCTTGCTTTCTGCCCAACTAGTGGTGTTTTCTATTTTGGAATGTTAATGCCGTTATCGGCTAGTAATGCCGAAGGTTATCTACTGCCTGTTGTATTTGCAATAGCAACTGCACTACCTGTGATAATAGTAGCGTGGATATTAGCTTATAGTGTTTCGGGTCTTGGCTCGTTCTATAAGAAGATGCAGACACTACAAAAATGGATGAACGTAATAATTGCATCTCTATTTATTATCGTGGGTATCTACTATGTAATATTAATGTTTTAATAAAATATAAAATGAAAGTTCTAATTTTATGTACCGGAAATAGCTGCCGTAGTCAGATGGCGCATGGTTTCCTACAATCTTTTGACAGTGAGATAACTGTATGTTCAGCAGGCACTAAGGCGGCTGGTAAACTTAATGAGAAAGCCGTTGAGGTTATGGCTGAAATAGGTATAGATATATCTAACCACACATCAGACAATGTTGATAAATATCTTGGTGAGGAGTGGGATTATGTTATAACTGTATGTGGTGGAGCTAACGAGACTTGCCCTACTTTTATAGGTAAGGTAGAGCACCGTCTTCACTTTGGTTTCGATGATCCATCAGAGGCTGAGGGTACACCAGAGTTTATACATGAAGAGTTTATCAGAGTGCGCAACGCCATTAAGCGTAAATTTGCTGAGTTCTATCTTAGTGATATAGCAGGTGTTGAGATGTGTGGATGCTCTAACGAAGAGGAGAAAGCAAAAAAGAGCTGCAACTGCGGAGGTAATTGCTAAAATATAAAATAGATAAGGTGGGTAAAACCGCCCTATCTTTTGGTTTAAAAGTTCGTAATTTAACGAACATTAATTAATAAAATCATGAAAAGAATCAAATATTTATTTTTGCTTTTTATGGCAGCTACTCTATTAGTTGGTTGTCAAACAGATACAGACAGTAAAGCGAATAGCCTAGTAAATAACGAAGGTAACGAATTAAAGTTAGTTACTAACAACATAGCTTTAGGTGGCAGTGCGTTTAGTCAAAATACTGATATAGAAAATATAACTAATAAGGATATACCATTCACTATTAATTTTGTTGAGGGTAAATCAGATGCATTAGTAACAGTCTCTCCTGAGAGCGGAGTGATTAAGGCGGGCGAGACTCTTGAGGTGGTGGTATCGGTTAGTCGCCGTGAGGTAAAAGGGGCTTCAGAGCCTATTGAGTTTATTATTGATACTGAGGCGAAAGATTATGCGATAGGTGTAGAGTATAAAAAGGGCGACCTGATACAGCTATTCGCTGATTGGTTAGTGTATGACCTATTTACTATATCTCCACATAGCCATTTAGGTTCGGCAGTTAATTTCTTCTTTTACGACACACTAAAGATAATCATTTTACTGTTTTTCATCAGTGCATTGATGGGTATAATAAACGCCTACTTCCCTATTGACAGACTGCGCACATTCTTAACAACACGTAATCTTTACGGTTTCCAATACTTTTTCGCTGCGCTATTCGGAGCTATAACTCCTTTTTGTAGCTGTTCATCTATTCCGCTATTCATAGGATTTGTTAAGGGAGGTATCCCGTTAGGTGTTACGTTTGCATTTCTTATCACCTCTCCACTTGTTAATGAGGTGGCAATAGCTCTGTTTTTAGGTAGTTTTGGTGTTGAGACAACGGTGATATATGTTACAAGTGGTATATTATTAGGTGTGATAGGTGGTTTTGTGTTATCTAAATTCAACCTAGAGAGATATTTAAGCCCTTGGGTAATAGAGATACAGAAACAATCACAAGCAGAGACAGCACAGTGGGAGGCAGAGAAACTATCTTTCGCTAAACGCCTACCATCTATCATTAAAGATTCATGGGGAATAGTTCGTGGCGTGTTAGTGTATATCTTAATAGGTATCGGTATCGGAGCGGCTATACATGGTTATGTACCTGAAGGTTTCTTCGAAGAGCATCTATCAAGTGATAAGTGGTATAGTGTACCATTAGCGGTATTAGTAGCGGTTCCTATGTATGGTAATGCAGCAGGTATTGTTCCAGTGATACAGGTATTAGTAGCTAAAGGGGTACCTATCGGGACAGCAATAGCATTTATGATGTCTATGGTGGGGTTATCTCTTCCTGAGGCTACCCTACTTAAAAAGGTGATGACTTGGAGGCTAATAGCTATCTTCTTCGGAACAGTTGCAGCCTTTATAATACTATCAGGTTATTTATTTAATATGTTATTATCATAAATTAACGATTTTAGTAGAGGATGACCCCAAAGCTTGCTTTTGGCGTTATCCTCTTTGCTTTGGGTGGCTAAAAAGTAGTGAGTTGCAACACTCTGACTATTAGAATAAACGGAGCGTACCCTAAAGTGTCTAACATCAACCTTTTCCCGACTGTTTTTTTCTTTTCGTTTTCGTTGGATTCTTCTTATTGCGATTAACATCGCTATCAAGAGCTCCACGACCAAGTCCGTCAAACATTACACCATATGCTAACCCATTATCTTCCCATATAGAGACTTCCACAAGGAAACATTCTTTAGCAATATAATCAGGAAGGTCTTTGTAAAACTCATCTTTATAATAATACTTAACCACATACCTTACCCTACAAGGTTTTCCATCTTGTCCTTTATCAATTTTCTCAATTAAAGGATGCCTATTTATTTCATAATAGTCGGGACCATATCTCAATATTGTCTTTCGTGCTATCTCTAACAAAACACTATCCCGCTTTACTTTTGGTAGTTCTTTCAAACCATAAACTGGCTTAACTTGTGCATTTACTGCCGAGGTAATCACTATTAATAATAGTGAAATTATTACAATTTGAACAATAAGTAAGAAAGGTAAATTAATAGTTTTATTGAGTGTTTTCCAAAATTTACTACTGTATTTTTTCATTTTACTACATATTAAATTAGTGAGTTTAACTGTAAAATTCTATGTCAGTATTAGCGACGGAGATAATGAAGCATAAAAACATCATTTACATCAGTATATAGCAATGGGCATCGCTCCAATAATATTACTTTTATTATTTTCGACGCTTTCCACATTCAATTTAATTATCCTTAAATTTCAAAACACCATCTTCCAAATAAATCTCGTGAGTTACTGGCTCTGACCATTTTTCTGGATTCATACTAACCAATTGTTTTGATTGTGATTCTATAATCATTCGAAATTCAGTTGAGGTTTTTATTATGTCACTAACTCTATATTTTTTATCAAATACGAGTTTAACTCCATTATCTGTTACCGTAAAAATAACCAATTGAGGTTGAGATGTACTATAAGAATGTCCTATAAAAACTACTATTTTACCATTTTCTATAGGATATTCGATAAAGTAGTCATTATTAGCATATTTCCTTAAATCCTTTCCGTAGGAACTTCCTTTAGGAGGATTAAATGTTACTATTCCAGCTATGGAAATGTATTTATAGATAACTTTGTTGTTAATAATAAACTCAATAACGTTGTATCCAGGATCTCCCTTCCAACCTTGAAATTTAGAAGAGCTAATAGTAATTTCCTTAGTCGGTAATTTAATAGTGTTAGAACCTATCAAATTGTATGATAAATCCTCAAAACGTTTGATGTCTACTTTATCTATAAAACTATCTTTAGGAATAATCTCTTCATTTTTATCATATGTAAAAATTGAAACTCCTTTTTCATCACTCATTGATACTGTTAAAACAACAACTATCATTACAATTAATATTTTTCTCATCACTTAAATTATTTGTATTTGTAAAATTTTATTGTATCTTTTTTATTAGCAGTGTCCGGCGAACCTGAGGATTGAATTTATGCACGTCATATCTACCCTAAAAC
>CAYJCU010000040.1:0-17351 GCA_964368765.1 uncultured Rikenellaceae bacterium | reverse complement strand
TTAGGGTAGATATGACGTGCATAAATTCAATCCTCAGGTTCGCCGGACACTACTAGAATTATTATAAAACAGACGACACAAAAGTATTATGTTATTACAAAATATCTTTGTGTCGTCTAAAATTTGGGTTAGGATAATCGAAGTATATTCTCTTATAACCCCTAGGAAAATTTTGATTACTTCTTAGAAGCCTCAAGAGATTGCTTACGGAACTCTTTCATTAACTTCTCAAGCTCAAGAGAAGACTTACGAGCACGAGTACCTGCTGCTTTGTTTCCTTTTTCTAGCTGAAGACCTGCATCACTACGGAACTCACCATAAGCAGCTTCGATTTTTTCAATTAACTCTTTCATAGTAAATATTTATTAAGGTTTTATAATGTAAATAATCTTATTTCTATATTCTTACCGTTGCAAATATAATAAAAAATATGGACATACAAGACTTTTTATAAAAAAAAATTAAAAATTAACTATATTGATTAGAATTTTCATTAATTTTAACCTTTTCGTAATGATATTTAAGTAGTTTAAGACCTACCGCCGCTCCAATTTTATACATAACCTTAACACTACGAGAAAAAATATAGAAGGCCTCTACACTTTGAGGTTCAACCCCCTCTTTTCGTATAGTGTCTAAGCATATTCGAGCACATCCACGCATAACATCTTCTACTTTTTCATACTCTTTACTATCTGGCTTCATATCATATAACTCCTCTCTGACATACTCATCCATACAATCGAAACCCCTGATATTTTTTATTATACTATAAATATCCTCTCTATCAGAATAGCTCTCCCACTCTCTATCCCACAATGCTGCTACACCCATACCTACATAGGCAGCCCAAGCAATAGCAACCAATGGATATTTTGGTATCTCAGGCACAGCATCAACTACATATTCAGGAACAATAACATCCCATTTATCATCTATATCCTCGCTACTTAATAGTTGATTATTAGCGTATCCCTTAGACGAAATCTCAATTAATAGTTTTTGTAATAAATTCTCTTCGTATTTATCTAAATATTCATTCATATCTTTTCAAAACAATTTTAGAAACTTTTTAAACTTTAATCCAGTTAAATTTTCCAATTTAGGTCGAGTAAAATCCAACCCTTAATTGGCATTAGTAAAATAGTAATAAATTATAGCCCACACTACAAAACGCAAGAATTTACCTATTAACATAAATAGTGCACACAATTTTGCATTTAATCTATAAAAGCCTAAGGCAACAGCAAAAACATCGCCCACAAAAGGTAACCAACTAAATAGTGCTAGTGCAGCACCATATTTATCTACTTTTGATTTATGCTTTACAAGTGTTGAGTGCTTAACCCGCATATATTTTTCAACCCACTCCCATTTACCTAAATAGCCCATATAGTATGAAATCATACCACCAAGCCAGTTACCTATAGTAGCTATCAATACCGCTGTGACACTATTCGCCCCCGTAGCTAATACCCCAACTAGCAATACATCAGAACTAAACGGAATAACGGTTGCAGCTAATAACGAACCTATAAATAGCCCAATTAAGCCTAAATCTTGTAAAAATTCCATTAATAGATTATTAGTATAGCTCCGTAACCATACTCTTTAAACGAAGCATCTTGCGACACCAATTTAGGGTATTCACGTCTTAATATTGTGTCTATCTCACGACGTAGCTTACCACTACCAACGCCATGTATAAATATCATTTTACCATGTTTACCACTCTTAGCAGCTAAATCTAGTGCAAGTGTAAAGCGAGAGAGTTGTGCAACGATAATCTCTCCATTACTCAATCCATCTAAATTTTCTAGTATCTCATGAGCATGTAGGTCGATAACCTCAATTTCAGGAGATTTTTTCTCTTTCTTCTTTTGAGATTGAGATTGTGGTTTAACACCCTCTTGTTTTAGTTTATCCTGCAACTCATCGCCAACCGTTGGCTCTTTAATAGTTTTTTCTTCTTCAGTAGACAATACAGGAGAACTCTCAACAATATTTTCATTTGCTCTCTGCTGACGCTCTCTAATAGCTTCAAATTCACGCTCACGCTCCTCTGCCGCTGCCTTATTACGTCTATATTGCTCGTCTATACGATTCATATCAAGATACTCATCTTCAAAATCGTCATCAACAAGAGATATTTTACCATAACGTGCATAAGAGGGCTCTTTACGCTTAACAACACTTTTAATAGCCTCTTCTTTACTCTTAACAGCACGTTTTTTAGCACCTGGTCGCTCATCACTAACACCAATGCGCTCAATAACAGCTATCTCCTCCTCTTCACTTACAACTACTAAGTCGCTTGCTAGGTATGGAACAATAAAACCATCAACCACATCTACCTCAACAGTAGATCCACTGATAGAGACAACTCTACCACTACCTACATCATTTATAAATTTAACTCTATCTCCTACTCTTATCATATTCTATTTTTATTTTTAGAAGCACTATTTTGGAGCCTTATGATATAAGACTATTGCTATACCTGCAAACAGCACATTAGGCATCCAAACCGCTATTATTGGCGATAATGCACCACTATTACCAAACTCATTAGAGACCTGCATAAGCATTATATATGAGAAACATAATGCTAAGCCTAAGGCTACGTGCATACCTGTTCCGCCTCGCACCTTACGTGATGATAACGAAACAGCTATTACAGCTAAAATAATAACTGCAAAGGGGTATGCGTACCTACTCTGGCGCAACACCTCAAACTCAGGTATCTTATCAGAACCCTTAGCTTTTTGCTCTTTAATAAACTGATTCAGCTCATTAATATCAAGTGTCTCTGCATACTTAACAACCTTACCAATCTCATTTGATGTAAGGTTAATCATTGTATCTAAATTCTCTAATTTTTGTAGATTCTCCCTATTACCCTCATAGGTACGAATAATATATTTAGGTGCTTTCCAACGTAGGGTTTCAGTGTCAAACTTAACACTACGTGCCATAAGTGATTTACTTATTGTAGCCCCATCATAGGTCTCAACAACAAGCAGTTCAGCCGATTTACTCTTATTATTATACCCCTTGAGAGAGAAGAAAGTATCATCCGTTAATTGTCTATATATCTGCGGTTCATAATTTCCTCTATGCCCTTTCCGAGTATATTTCGCTTCAAATTCGTTCTTCACAACATAACTCTTGGGGATAATATATAAATCAAGCCCCAACGACAAAAGACCAATAAATATAGACGAGATGATATAAGGATAAAGCAGACGCTTAAAACTCACTCCACTTGATAGAATAGCAATTATCTCAGTGTTATATGCCATACGAGAAGTAAAAAGCACTGTTGCAATAAAGGTAATAAGTGCGCTATACCTATTAATTAATTGGGGCGCAAAACTGGTGTAGTAATCTAAAATTATCTCTCCTGTTGTGGCTCCTAACTCCATGAAATCATCCATCTTCTCAGTCATATCAAAGATGATGATGACAATAACAAGCATCGACACTATACCGAGGTAAGTACTTAGAAACTTACCAATGATATATCTATCAATTAACCCTATTTTTAATTTTTTAAATCCCATCTATTATAATCTTTTAGATAGTGTAACAACCATCTCACGTTTCCACTCAGCAAAATCGCCTGCTACTATATGTTTTCTCGCCTCACGCACCAACTGAAGATAGAATGCTAGATTATGCATTGATGATATTTGTGCAGCTAACATCTCGCCTGATATGGCAAGATGACGAAGATAAGCCTTACTATATACTCTATCCACAAAACAGTCGCTGGCAATATCAATAGGCGAAAAATCTTTCTCCCACTTCTTATTACGTATATTTATTATACCGTTCCAAGTAAATAGCATGCCATTTCTACCGTTACGAGTTGGCATAACACAATCAAACATATCAACACCTCTATCAATAGCCTCTAATATATTTACTGGTGTACCTACACCCATCAAATAGCGTGGCTTATCTGTTGGAAGAACCTCATTAACAACCTCAATCATTGAGTACATACTCTCTGCTGGCTCTCCTACCGCTAAACCACCAATAGCATATCCATCAGCATTATATTGTTGCACAAACTCTGCCGAAGAGGCACGCAAATCAGAATAAACACACCCCTGAACTATTGGGAATAGTGCCTGATAATGACCATATTTTGGTTGCGACTTAGCATACTCGTTAAAACACCTATCTAACCAGCGATTGGTTAAATCTAACGACTTAGCAGCATACTCTCTTGTGGCTGTCCCCGGAGGGCATTCATCGAATGCCATCATAATATCGGCACCAATAGTGCGTTGAGTTTGAATAACATTCTCAGGTGTAAAAAGGTGTTTTGAACCATCTATATGAGAACTAAAGCGACACCCCTCTTCTGTTATTTTGCGCCTACTAGCCAATGAAAAGACTTGAAAACCACCACTATCAGTTAGAATAGGTTTATCCCACGACGAGAAACGATGTAGTCCACCTGCCTCTTCTAAAATCTCAAGACCTGGGCGTAAATAGAGATGGTAGGTATTACCCAAAATAATATCAGCCTTCACCTCATCAACCAAATCCCTATGAAACACCCCTTTTACAGTTGCGGCAGTGCCAACAGGCATAAAAATAGGTGTATGTATATCGCCATTATCAGTTGATAAAACACCTGCACGTGCTTTACTCCCTGAACAACAACTATCTAATTTAAATTTCATCTGTTAATAATTTGTTTTCATCTGCCTTACGTAACATAGACACGAATTATATATATTATTCGAAGAATTGACGAGTTTTGCTCTCTACCTTCTTCTTATTTTCTGCTTTTTCAACTATCTCCTCACAATCAATCTCATTATAATCAACTGGGAAATCGAACTTATCACTAAGATTTATATCATTACTCTTATCTGCATATACAGCCTTCATAAACTCAGCATAGATAGGAAGAGCTAGCCTAGCACCCTCTGAATGTTTCTCAGGATGAATAGAGCGGTTCTCGCCACCAACCCATCCGCCAGCAACTATCTTAGGGGTAACACCTATAAACCAACCATCAGAGCCATTATTAGTGGTACCAGTTTTACCACCTATATCTCCCCTAAAGCCATAAGCCCATTGCAGACGTCTTGCAGTACCTTCAGAAGCCACTTTTTTAAGCATAGATACTATTGTTGCAGCACTATATTCGCTAATAGCCTCATTACTATGCGTGTTAAAACTAACAATAACATCTCCTCGCCTATCCTCTATACGTGTAACAAACATAGGTCTTGCATGCACACCCTTATTAACAAATGTACCATAGGCACCCACCATCTCCATAAGTGTAATATCTGATGGACCAAGACACATAGATGGAACAGGGTCTATATAACTGCGAATACCCATCTTATGAATCATATCTGCTACGGCATTATAGTTACTCTGCTTAATAATCCAAGCCGAGTAGTTATTACGACTCTTAGCCAAGCCCCACCACAGCGGGCGTAACTCTCCGCCATATTTAGCAACACCCTCATCTCCAGGTTGCCACCCATCAATAGCAACAGATAGGTTAGGAGCAGGGGTACAGGCATTAAGCCCTAGATGATCCATAGCAAATGTATAGATAAATGGTTTTATAGTAGAACCAACCTGACGCTTACCTTGAGTAACCATATCATATTTGAAAAATCTAAAATCATTACCCCCAACATAAGCCTTAACAGCCCCCGATTGTGGCTCAATAGCTACGAACGATGCACGTAATATTGACTTATGATATAGTATTGAGTCGTAAGGAGAGAGAAGAGTATCTAATCCATTAGGGTGTTCGTAAGAGAATATTTTCATCTTAGTAGCTCTACGGAAATGCTCTATTATCTCCTCTTTAGTTTTACCCTCTTTAATCTTTGAGTAACGCTCAGTGGTGCGTATAGCACTCCACATAATCTCGTCTTGATCCTCTTTAGATACCTCACTAAAGACAGAACTATTACGTTCTATCTCTTGATTAAAAGCTGGTTGCACTACATCGCGCATGTGATTAACAACAGCCTGCTCAGCATACTCTTGCATACGTGGGTCAAGTGTTGTATAAATTCTTAATCCATCACGATAGATATTATAGTTGGTACCATCTGCCTTCTTATTCTTATGACACCATCCATATAACGGGTCACTCTCCCACAAAGCTAACTCCTGCTTATAATCCCACTCATAGAAGAAATTACGACGCTCAGGACGTGGAGCATTCATATATTTCTGTATCATACTACGGAAATATGTTGCTTTACCTGTAATATGCGACGACACTTTGAAATTAAGATTGATAGGTATATTTTTTACAGAATCACGAACAGCCTCTGTTATATCGCCATTAGTACACATACGATTAATAACGGTATTACGTCTTGCTAGCGCATTTTTGGGATTACGTACTGGGTTATAGCGTGTTATGGCATTTACAACACCTACCATCATAGCCGACTCTTCAATAGTAAGATCTTTAGGTAATTTATTAAAATAGGTTTGTGCGGCAGACTTAATACCATAAGTATTATTACCATACTCAACAATATTAAAATACATTACAACAATCTCCTCTTTAGTGTAGTTATACTCTAATCGCACAGCTGTTATCCACTCTTTTAGTTTAGAGATAACTGTTTTCCACATCCATGATTGACGACTCTCACTAGAATCTATATTACGAGGAAACAGATTTTTTGCCAACTGCTGAGAGATAGTACTACCACCACCCTGATTCTCTTGCATGATAACGGTTTTGATAGCTACACGGAAGAGACTAATAAAATCTATACCTGAGTGCGAAGCATATCTTGCATCCTCAGTAGCAATAAGTGCCTTTATAAGATATGGAGATAACTCGTCATAATTCACAAAGGTTCTATTCTCAACATAATACTGCCCCAATAGCGAACCATCAGCTGCTATCAAATCGGTAGCAACATTACTCTTAGGCGACTCTAACTCTTCAAAGGTTGGAAGTTTACCATAATAGCCAGATGACACTAAAGCCAACAGAATGCCAAGTGTTAAAAAGGGGGCAGCAAAGAGCGCCCAAAAGGTTATTTTAACTATTTTATTAATTCGTCTCTTCATAATTTCATTTCATTTTCCAATAAACGCACAAAAATACACAAAAATAATGAAACGGCAAAGCTACACCAATAAATTACACCCTCTTATATCCGAATTATCTAATCTACCCTCAATAACAAAATCGCCATTTGGGTAACTAATGCCTATATCTTTGGTCTGTAAAAACGAGCATGAGTAGATATTTGCTAAATCAATAATATTAACAGCCCCACGGCTACCATGCCCCTGAATAAGGAGTGGATCGTAAATATCACGAATCAATATACGCATCCAGCTAGGCGAGCGAAATACACCATCACCGTCAGAGTAAGATTGAGATAGACATTCGCACATACCATACTCTGAATGTATCTGCTTTACCCCCAACGATGAGCATAACTCACTATGTAACTCCTCTCTTGATAGCTCTTTACGCCTACCCTTCATGCCTCCAGTCTCCATCACAATAACATCATCTCCAAGCTCTACATTGTGCTCTTCAGCCATATCTAGTAACGCAAAACTAACCCCAAAAAGTATAGTTTTTTTACTTTTATCACGTGCCGCTACCCTATCAAGTAAATCTTTATGGTTATATAAGAAAAAACCGCCATCATAACACCTGTTAATCAACTCATTAACCATATATATAAGCGAAGAACCCTCACGCTCAAGATAACTAGGCAGAAGTGCATATATATTACACTCTTCTGCTCTACAATAGAACTGCTCAAAGGCTTTTAAAAACGATTTTTCATATATTGAAGCATCTTTAACATAATGATAACTAGGCACTGAGCCCGTTGTGCCACTACTAGTAAATACAAGCTCGGCACTATCTTTATCGCAAGCGGTTGTTATTGAGTGATTTTTAAATAGCTCTATCGGAAGAAAAGGTATCTGCTCAATACTCTTAATTTCATTAATATCTACCCCTATCAACTCAATATATTTTGAATAAACAAGATTATTCTCCGCCTGAAAACGAAAAATATCTAAAGCCACCTCATTAAATTCTAACTCTGAGGAGATATTTAATACTCTATCTATTGAAATCATAATCTAATCAAACTCACCAATAATTCCACGAATAACAACTGAAGCGCAACAACAGCCAAATATAGCTGGCATATATGAAATTGTTCCTACATTTGATTTTTTATTACGCTCTTCACAAAGTATCATAGCCCCCTCACGCACCTCTTCAGGAGAGAAGACAACCTTGAAACCTTTACGGATTCCTAATCTATTAAGACGCTTACGCAAAGCATGAGCCAGTGGACAGTAATTACTCTTTGAAATATCGGTTATTTTAACCTGCGTTGGGTCGGTTTTAGCACCTGCACCCATAGAACTAACTATCTTATATCCACGTTTAAGAGTCTCAACAATAAGCATAACCTTTGGTGCTAAAGTATCAATAGCATCTACTACATAATCATATCTCTCTGCATCAAGAATCTGAGCTATATTATCTTCATTTACGAACTCTTTTTTTATAGTCAAATCTAATGATGGGTTAATGGCTTTTAATCGTTCTGCCATAACCTCTGTCTTATCTAGTCCAATAGTGGTGTGCAGAGCTATCAACTGACGATTAATATTAGATACAGATACACTATCTGAATCTATTATTGTCATTTTACCAACACCAGCACGTGCTATCATCTCAGCTGAGTAGGCACCAACACCACCTACCCCAACTACCAAAATATTAGCCTCTTGTAGTTGTTTAAGCTTATCATCTCCCAAAAGAAGATGACTCCTCTCTAACCAATCAAACATCTGTAATTACTATTTATTATCTCTTTTAAACTATCTATTTCTATATTCATAAGCGTTGCCGCCATATCATAATACTCTCTTATATTCCCCTTATCATCACTCTCAATGAATAATCTATCTTTAGGAATATTTTTTAACACCTCAACACTACGTGTGGAATTAAGAGAGACACCTCCAAAAGATAGCGAACATCCCAATTTAAGATACTCATTAGCTATCTCATTACTACCCACAAATGAGTGGATAATAACTTTAGAACAATCTCTACCACGTAATGAGGTAATAATTTCATTATGCATTCTAACTGAGTGAATAGTTATTGGTAACCCTTTTTCAAAAGCATAGTGTAGTTGTAATAGGTATATATGTTTTTGATTCTTAGTACCACAAAATTTATCAAGACCTATCTCTCCTATCCCAATTATATTACTCGCCACCCTCTCTAAACGCTCTATTATTGTATCGCTATCCATATACTCACAAGGATGCACACCACACCAAAAAGGGTAAGGATATGTAAAAATATCCTCATTAATAGCCGACAGTGTGGGATGTGATATTATCTCTCTACTATCACTATGCAAGTGCGAATGTATGTCTATATATGGTAAATTCACTACTACTATAATGTAAAACCTAGCTCCTTAAACATCTTCATATCATCATCAACGGCGGCTCCTACTGTTGTAAGCATATCCCCCACAATAGCAGCATCTACACCACAATCAATAACCTCTCGTTGTATATCTATAAACTGTTTACGCCCCCCAGCAAAACGAATACGAGCATCAGGATTCATCACTCTAAACATAGCAAATGAGCGTAATAACTCATCTTTAGTAAGTGGCTCGCTATCCTCTAGCGGAGTACCTTTAATAGGGTTCAGAACATTAATAGGAATAGATTTAACTCCTATCCTACGTAGCAATTCTGCCATCTCTATCCTATCACGCATTGTCTCTCCCATTCCTATTATACCACCCGAACACACCTCCATACCCAACTCTTGAGCATAACGTATTGTCTCAAGTTTATCTTCAAGAGTGTGTGTTGTGCATAGGTATGAGAAAAATGATGGCGAACTCTCTATATTACAGTGATAACGTCTCACACCACAATCCCATAACTCAGATAACTCGCTCTTATTAAGTAATCCCATAGATGCGCAAAACTCCATATCATACTCTTTAGTAAGTGCTTGATATATAATTTTAACTTTTGGCATCTCTTGAATAGAGACCTTACGACCACTTGTCACAAGCGAAAACCTACGCACTCCTCTTTCAGCATTACTCTGTGCAGCACTCATAGCCTCACTAACTGATATAAGAGGATAACTATCTACGTCTGTTTTGAAATGTTGTGACTGCGAACACCATTTACAATCCTCTGAACAACGCCCACTGCGTGCATTAACAATAGAGCATGTATCAAAATCAACACCAGTATAGTGCTTTCGTAGGTCACCAGCTAACTGCACCAACTCAGCAGTTGATATTTGGTTAAGCAGTGAACTCATATTGTCTGCCGACAAACGCACCCCCTCATTGATAATTTGATTCTTTAATATCTCAATACTATTTTTATCCATAATTCAAAAATCTTAGCGCAAAGTTACTAATAAAAAGTGACAATCTAAAATGCAGGTTAATTTTAACCAATCAAAAAAGAGGCTGTCCAACAATAATGCTAGACAACCTCTTATTTCAAAAGTGAGATAACGATTAAGCTTTTGGCTTAGCGAATCTTCTCTCTTTAATTCTTGCTTTCTTACCCTTAAGTTCACGGTAGTAGAATATTCTTGCTCTACGTACTTTACCAGACTTGTTAAGCTCAATAGTCTCAATAGTTGGTAAGTATAGAGGGAAGATTCTCTCAATACCAATACCCTCAGTAATCTTACGGATAGTGAAAGTTTGTGTTGCTCCACTACCTCTTCTTTGGATAACTACACCTCTAAAACTTTGGAAACGCTCTTTGTTACCCTCAATAATTTTGTAAGTAACAGTGATTGTGTCTCCAGCTTTAAAAGCAGGATAATTTTTCTCTGGTACGCCATAAGCGTCCGCTGCAATTTTAATTAAATTTTCCACTTTAATAAATGTTTTTTAAGTTTTAGTACGGAATATTACGGCTTTACTTTTCTGATAACCCTCTGATTATCTACACATAAGAGATTCCAATACCCTTTCAGATGGCAAAGATACTACATTTTTTATTAATAACCAAATATAAGGTATATTTTCTCAGATAAATCATGCAATAGTAGCTTATCAAATAAATTAACAAATTTTTGATTGATAAAAGTTGCAAAGCTAAAAAAAATTGGCTATATTTGTGATATTATTTTTTAAACTAAAATACAAATTATTAACAATTAGTAGTGTCCGGCGAACCTGAGGATTGGATTTAGGATAAATTGACACTTCTAGAAGTAAAAAAATCAAATTTTTTGTTTTTGTAAGCCCCTATAATTTAAGTTACAACTAATTTATTGCAGGATAGGCAGTTAGTAGGTTTTTTGATTTTTTTACCGGACAACAATAATTAACAGTTAAAAATTTGACCCTTTTTATGGGGTGACTAAATAAATAGTTATGCAAAAGAAAACAAAAATTGTAGCAACGATTGCCGATAATCGTTGTGAGGTGGATTTTATACGTTCTCTATACAAAGCGGGAATGAACGTAGTTAGAATTAATTCTGCACACATGACGCCTGAGGCGGCGTCTGTAATTGTGCGTAATGTTCGTGAGGTATCTGAAAGAATTGCAATATTAATCGATACAAAAGGGCCAGAAATACGCACATCTAAATGTGTTAATGATGGTTTTGAGGTCAAAACAGGAGATGTACTACTACTTAAGGGTGGTTCTGAGTTATCATCTAGAGAGACAATATATGTTTCATATCCAGATATAGTGAGAGATTTGAATGTTGGTATAGACATACTTATTGATGACGGAGATTTAAAATTAGAGGTTATTGAGAAGAGAGATGACGCATTAGTGGTTAAGATATGCAATAGCGGTATGATTAAAAACCGTAAGAGTGTTAATATACCAGGAGTATCTTTATCTCTTGAATCAGTAACAGCACGTGATAAAGAGTTTATTGAGTGGGCTGTTAAAGAGAAGATAGATTTTGTTGCTCACTCTTTTGTTCGCCATCGTGCCGATGTGTTAGAGGTTCAAAATATTCTTAATGAACTAAAAAGTGATATAAAAATCATATCTAAAATTGAGAACCTAGAGGGTGTAGAGAATATAGATGATATACTAGAGGTTACTTATGGTATTATGGTTGCAAGGGGAGATTTAGGTGTAGAGGTGCCTGCTGAGCGCATACCATTTATTCAGAAAGAGATTATTCGCAAATGTTTTGAGGCAAAACGTCCTGTTATTGTAGCAACTCAGATGTTGCAGAGCATGATAAATAGTCCACGTCCTACTCGTGCTGAGGTAAGTGACATAGCTAGTGCTATATTCCAACGCACCGATGCAATAATGTTAAGCGGTGAGACAGCTAATGGTCAATATCCACTAGAGGCAGTTAATGTTATGAGTAGAGTTGCATTAGAGATAGAGGGAGGATTGAATCCAATCAAAAATCTTGACATGAAATGTATCAAAAACCCTGTAACAACTCAGCTAGCTCGTGCAACGGTTATGTGTTGCGAGGAGCTACCAATAAAGGCTGTTGTTATCGACACGCTATCGGGGCGTACAGGTCGCTATCTATCATCATATAGAGGTACAAAACCAATTTACGCTATGTGTTACAGAAAGAGTGTAATGAGAGAGCTAGCGCTATCTTATGGTGTTTATCCAAGCCACCAAGAGACATCATTTGTCCATAGAGACTTCTTAATTCAAGAGGTAAATGCACTAATGAACAAAAATATTCTTGAAAAAGAGGATATGATTGCCGTTGTAGGAGGAGATTATGGCGCAGAGAGTGGCCCATCGTTTATGGATATATCAATTGTAGGAGAGTTATTAAGAAAATTTGCAATGGCAAAATCAAAAAAATAATATCAACCAATAAATATAATTATTATGATTGGAGCATCAGAGTTAATAATAGCAGATAGCGGTAGGGTTTATCATTTAGACCTACTGCCTGGTGAAGTTGCAGAAAAGATTATTCTTGTTGGAGACCCTTCGAGAGTAGATATGATTGCATCATATTTTGACACAATAGAGTGCAATGTAACTCACCGTGAGTTTCATACCATCACAGGTACCTATAAAGGCAAGCGAGTAACTGCAATGAGTAGCGGTATTAGTTCAGATAATATAGATATATTAATGACTGAACTTGACGCTCTTTTTAATGTTGATTTCGCAACACGTGAGATAAAAGAAGAGCTAACATCTCTTGAGATAGTTCGTCTAGGCACGTGTGGAGTACTTCAAGCAGAGATAGCTTTAGGTGATTTTGTATTAAGCCGTAAATCTATTGGGCTGGATGGTGTTATTAATTTCTATTATGGCTCTGATGAGTATCGTGATACAGACATAGAGGACTCTTTTATATCTAGCCTTGAGTGGCACAGTTCACTACCCCGCCCTTATGTTGTAACAGCATCTGAAGAGCTATCTGATAGGTTTAAAGATATTACCGTTGATGGTTTTACAGCGTGTGGTGGTGGTTTTTTTGCACCACAGGGACGCACGGTGAGACTTAAGCCTATTATTGATAATATGGTAGAGCGTATCTCTGATTTCGATTTTAATGGACTAAAAATAACTAATTTTGAGATGGAGGGTGCCGCATTGACAGCTATGTGTAACATGATGGGACACAAAACCACTACAATATGTTTAGCTATTGCTCACCGCATACATAAAGATAGCAGTATTAATTACAACAACAGGATGAGCAAGCTTATTGAAAAAACGTTAGATATACTATTATAATAATGAAGCACGAGATTTATAGCAGAGAGTTAAGTTGGTTACAGTTTAATGCCAGAGTACTTCAAGAGGCAAAAGATAAGAGCGTCCCTTTACTACAACGTCTGAGATTTTTGGGTATCTTCTCAAATAATCAAGATGAATTTATTAAGGTGCGCATAGCTAACTTAGTGCGTTATAATGAACAAAACAAAAAACAACCGATAAAACTTACAGGAGGGTATAAACCTGCTGAGTTACTCAAAGAGGCTAATCTATCCATAGGGGCATCACAGAGAATATTTCGTGAGGCCTATTCTGAAATATTATCAGAGTTAGAGACTCATAATATATATATGGTAAGTGAGAAAGATTTAACCCCTGAGCAGATAGAGTTTTGTCGTGAATATTATCTCTCAGTAGTGAGTGTGCGCCTTGTGCCACTACTACTGAGACATAATTTTGTGCTACCTTTCTTACCAGACGACAAGGTATATCTTGCTGTTAAGATGAATAATAACCGCACCAATAAGTATGCTATTCTTCAGGTGCCTACTAGTGATGCTTGTCCTCGTTTTGTGGTTCTTCCGTCTAATAATGGACGTACCGATATTATCTTTTTAGACGATATTATACGCCTTTTTTTAGATGACATTTTCTTTATGTTTAACTATAAAAAAATATCTGCTCACACATTTAAAGTGGTGCGTGATGCTGAACTTACGCTTGATGATGATGTTTCAAAAAGTCTTACAGCTAAGATGTCTCATGGTATAACACAACGAGAGAAAGGGCGCCCAATAAGATTTGTCTATGACAAAGAGATGCCCGAAGATATTCTGAATACAATAACAAAAAAACTTAATATCAAAGATAAATCAATGATTGAGGGTGGAGGGCGTTACCATCTTTTAAGAGATTTAATGCGTTTCCCTAAGGTTAATCGCTCTTTAGAGATGCACAATCCTAAACCTTTGAATCACCATTTGATAGATCCTTTCGATAGTGTATTTAAGGTTATCAAGCGTCAAGATATTTTACTCTGCTACCCTTATCAAACATTCAATCATTTTATTGATATGTTACGTGAGGCGGCTGTTGATCCTCGGGTTCAATCTATAAGCATATCACTTTATAGAACAGCTAAGCACTCAAAAGTGGTTAATGCCTTAATAAACGCAGCAAAGAATGGAAAACAGGTGAATGTATTGGTTGAATTAAAGGCTAGATTTGATGAAGAGCACAATATCTTTAGTTCTGATGCACTACAAAATGCAGGTGTTAGGGTTATTCATAGCCCTGAGGGTTTAAAGGTGCATAGTAAGCTTGTTCTTATAGAGCGTATGGAGGGGAGTGCTGGCCTACGTGGTTATGTATATGTTGGAACAGGTAACTTCAACGAGAGTACTACTTCAATATATAGCGATTTTGGTTATTTTACGGCTAACCAACAGGTTGCTGACGATGCAAGGGCTGTTTTCAACTATCTTGACTCGCCACATAAACACCACCGCTACAAAAAACTACTTGTATCACCGCTATATCTGAGAGAGCAGATAGAAGAGATTATTGAAAATGAGATAAAAGAGGCAAAAAAGGGTCGCCGTGCTTTCTTTTATGGTAAATTCAACTCTCTTACAGATGAGGGTATAATAGAGCTATTATATAAAGCCTCTAATGCAGGTGTTAAAATACGTCTGCTGGTTAGAGGGGCTTGCTGCTTAATTCCTGGTATTGATGGTATGAGCGACAATATAGAGGTGCGTAGTATAGTAGACCGATACCTTGAACATGCACGTATGATTATTGTGTGTAATGGCGGAAAATTACAGAGTTACATATTAAGTGCAGACTTAATGACTCGTAATCTTGATAGGCGTGTAGAGGTAGGTATTCAGATAGCAAGTAAAAATATACATATAACACTTTGCGACTATTTCAATATACAGTGGAACGATAATGTCAAAGCTCGTGAAATTACACCTCCGTTTAATAACGGTTATGTATTAGAGACTAATGAACCACGTGGATATAGATGTCAGCAAATACTATACGACTATTTTATTAAGTATTAGTAGTGTTCGGCGAACCTGAGGATTGAATTTATGCACGTCATATCTACCCTAAAACGCACCTAAATCCAATTTTGGGTAAATCAGCACTTCTAGAGGCAAAAAAATCAAAATTATGTTTTTGTAAGCCACTATAATTTTAATTACAACTAATTTATTATAGAATAGGTAGTTACTAGTTTTTTTTTGATTTTTTCCAGACAACAATAATTAAGTATTAAACTATGAATAGAGAGACTTTAGGAGCTATTGATATAGGCTCAAACGCAATAAGACTACTAATTAATTTTGTTGAGAGCGATGGTAATGTGTCCTTTAAAAAGGCGGCTTTCATACGTGTGCCTATCCGATTAGGTGAGGATGTTTTTACCGAAGGGGCTATTGGAGAGGATAAGAAAGAGAGACTGAAACATGCTATGATTTCATTCTCGCACTTACTTAAAAGCTTTAAAGTAAAGAGTTACAGAGCCTGTGCAACAAGTGCTATGCGTGATGCCTCAAATAGTGCAGAGGTTGTTAATTATATAAGAGAGACAAGCGGCATTAATATAGAGATAATATCAGGTATAGAGGAGGCAGAGACGATATTCGATGCAGGTATGCGCCTCGGCTTTATGGATAATAACACCAACTATCTTTTTGTTGATGTAGGTGGTGGTAGCACAGAGGTAACTATTTATAGCAATGGCAAGAAGATAGATTCTGAATCATTCCCATTGGGTACTGTTAGGATGATTAGTAATGCCGTTAATAAGGATGAGTGGAAACGCTTTAAGAAATGGCTATCTGAGTGTGCTAAAAAGCATAGTGCAACAGCTGTTGTTGGCTCTGGTGGAAATATAAATAAGATTCACAAGATGCTCTACAATAAAGATAGAGAGAACATTAGATATGTTGAACTACAACTGCTTTATGAGCAACTAGATGCTATGAGTTACGAAGAGCGTATCAGCAGATTAGGGCTTAACACATATAGGGCAGATGTTATTATGCCTGCGCTTAAGATTTTCACTACGGTATGCAAAGAGTGCAAAATAAATAACATTATAGTACCTAAAATAGGTTTAGCAGATGGTATCATTCACTCGCTGTATAAAAATGGTAAGCAATAATATCTGAATTAGATAGGGGTAGCAAACAAAATAATTTATGTTTGTCGCCCCTATTTCGTATTATTAATAACCTGAGTTTTGGATTGTGACAAAAAAAAGTATTGTTGTCCGGTAATAAAATCAAAAAACCTAATAACTACCTATTCTGCAATAAATTAGTTATAATTTAAATTATAGGGGCTTACAAAAACAAAAATTTTGATTTTTTTACTTCTAGGAGTGCCAATTTACCCAAAATTGGATTTAGGTGCGTTATAGGTGCCCTAAAACACACCTGCGTAGTACACTCGTACTTTATATGGTGGGTTTTAGGGTAGATATGACGTGCATAAATTCAATCCTCAGGTTCGCCGGACACAACTAAAAAAAGTATTGTTGTCCGGTAAAAAAATCAAAAAACCTAGTAACTACCTATCCTG
>CAYJCU010000039.1:0-17543 GCA_964368765.1 uncultured Rikenellaceae bacterium | reverse complement strand
TATTAGGTCGTAACTGATTGAAATACAGCTTCAATATAGTTTTGCGACTGCCCCTAAAAAAATGTGCACAACACGGCGTCCACCTATTTATCATCTTGACCCTCTACAAATAATGATTAATATTATTGCCCTTCTCATAACTATCTTTAGATAGTTTTAAGACTAAAGCTATCATTACAGAAAAGGCAAGAAGCGACGAGCCTCCATAGCTAAAAAATGGCAGAGGAATACCAATAACTGGCATTATACCTATTGTCATGCCCACATTTATCATAAGATGAAAAAGAAAGACAGAGGCGACACAATAGCAAAAAATACGAGAAAATGGATCTTGAACACTCTCTCCTATTTTTATTATTCTCAAAATAAGGGCTAAGAAAAGTAGTAATATTATTGCTGCACCAAAGAAACCAAACTCCTCTCCCACCGTACAGAAGATAAAATCAGTACTCTGCTCTGGCACAAAATTAAATTTGGTTTGTGTTCCATTGAGGAATCCTTTCCCCCATAGACCACCCGAGCCAATGGCTATTTTTGATTGATTAACATTATAACCCCATCCAAAAATATCACTCTCAACCCCCAATAGTATTAATATCCTTTTTTGCTGATGAAGTTGAATAATGTTTTCAAAAACATATCGAACAGAGAAGAAATATACTATTGAGCACACAAAATATATTACATATTGCAAATGTGATGGCTTACGTATTACATAAAATATAACAAGAGGCATAGTAAGCCCCAGCGACACCATAAATAGTGTGGTAAGTGATGTTCCAGCAATATCACCCTCACGGTAAAAGATAAGAGATAATATAATAAATACCCCTGCTAAAATAGCTCCATAACGTATTTTATCACGCCACTCACCACTATATACAGAGCTAATAACAAGCAATATAATCACTAATAACAACAGAAAAGCGAATGAGTTAAGCAGGAAATAGGATATAAATATTGTGATAAGTGAGATTAAGATAATATAAAAAAATCTATTTAATCCCTCACGATATAACATAAAAAGAAAACTAGCAAATACTAGTGAACTACCCGTATCATTTTGTAGTATCATAATTATCCCCATAGGGAGACCTAAGATAACACACACCTTAAAAAAATCTGCTACATTACGGAAATCAAAGGTGTAGCTACTCATAAATCGAGATATAGCAAGTGCTGTTATTATCTTCATAAATTCGGCGGGTTGCACTGTAAAGCCCCCTAAGCTTATCCACGAGCGCGCCCCCTTAATCTCAGGGGCGAAGAGCCCAACTCCTATTAATAGTGCAAGCATGACAATATAACCCACATAACTCAGGTTATACCAATACTTTGAATCTACTAGTAAGATAACCCACCCAACAGTTATTGAGAGTCCAAACCAAACAAGCTGATTAACGAAACGTGCTGGCAGGCCTACACTCTCTGCATCATAAACAGCTGAATATATCATCAATCCTCCTATTGCAACAAGAGTCACATATATCAAGACCAATAACCAATCTATTCCACTAAAATATATAGATTTTTTACTCATCACCACCCTCCTCTACTTTTATATTCTCATCTTCAGGGAGTATATCTCCATACTGAGGGTAGTTAATTTTAGCATTAACCATCCAATCCAACAACTCTCTGCGCTTTACCTCGCCTCTTAGATATTTCTCTATCATGAGTGTTGCTATTGGTCTTCCATAGGTATTTCCCCAACCGCCATTCTCAACATATACAGCGATAGCTATCTTGGGGTTCTCTTTAGGTGCAAAAGCTATATAAACGGAGTGATCTTCGCCTGAGCTATTCTGAGCCGTTCCACTCTTACCACATATATTTAAATCTCTTATGCCATTATCTACTAGCTTACCATCTGAATCCCTATTTACTGCATCCCACATACCAGCAAGGACAGGTGCATAGTGTTTATTTGATATATCGCTACTAAATTTTTCGCTTTTGAATCTATCTAACTCCTCTATATCAGCATTTTCTACCTCTCTCACGATATGAGGAGTAAAATAGTGTCCCCTATTTGCAAGGATAGCTGCAAAATTTGCCATGTGTAGTGGTGTGGCAGTTATCTCGCCCTGACCTATACTTAGCGATATGATAGTTACATCGTTCCAATAATTGTTATACATTTTATTATAAAATGCAGAGTTAGGAACAAAGCCACTCTTCACATTAGGTATATCTGTATCAAAATCTTGTCCGAAACCAAACTGTTTAACCTGCAAGTTCCATAAATCGAAACTCTCTTTTAGAGTGCCATTCTTCCCACTACGGAGAAAACGTCTAAATGTCGAACAGAAGTATGCATTACATGATGTTTGGATAGCATATTGTACATTAACAGGTGATTTATGAGGGTGACACTTAACCGTTCTACCTGGTATAGACCAGCCTAAATTACAAGGGAATGTTGTCCATCTTGATACTATGTTATCCTCTAAGGCAATAAGAGCATTTGCCATTTTGAATGTTGAACCTGGTGGGTAGGCTGCCATAACAGCCCTATTGAATAACGGTTTACGTTTGTTTCTACTGAGTTTATTATACGACAAACCCACATTCATACCAACAAGTGAGTCTGGGTCAAAAGTAGGAGCTGTTACCATGGCTAATAACTCACCCGTAGATGGTTCAATAGCCACAATAGCACCTATCTTACCCTGCATAAGCTGTGCTCCAAACTCTTGTAACTCTATATCTATTGTTGATGTTACTTTAGAGCCTCTAATAGGGTCATTATCCTCAGCCCCATCTTTATAATCTCCTCTCACAACACCATGCACATCTACCAACTTAAAACTATTGCCTTTCTCGCCTCTTAAGAACTCTTCATAACGTTGCTCTATACCTGTTTTACCTATATAATCATCTCCACGATAGTAGTTATCACGCCTTAAATCCTCAATGGTAACCTCCCCTAGATAACCAAAAATATTTCCTGTTGATTTATATGGATAATCTCTCATAGGAAAGACAACGAAACTAACCCCATCTATATTCATCTCCTCGATAATCAGCTTCTTTTGCTGAGGCACCTGCGACACCAAAACAGAGGGTCTACGCCAGGAGTATGATTTAGCTTTTTTAATACGTTCACGTAAGAAATCAACAGATAGCTCAAGCACCTCGGCAACCTTTACGGTATCAAACTCTTTCAGCTCTCTAGGCACTACCATTATGTTATAACCATCTTTATTGCGTGCTATAATTGTACCATTACGATCTGTAATCTCTCCTCTTGAGGCATAACGAACTATCTCTCTAACACTATTACGCTCAGAGTAGTTAAAATAGTTGTCATCTTTAAGTTGTAAATAGGCAACACGAGATATGATAATGATTAAAATCACTATCACAAAAAATTTAGCATAAAAGCCCCTCTTTGCTATCTCTAAATCGTTCATCAGTTACTAATTTCTATTGTTGTCCGGCAAAAAATCAAAAAACCTAGTAACTACCTATCCTACAAAAAATTAATTATAATTAAAATTATAGGGGCTTACAAAAACAAAATTTTGATTTTTTACCACTTGCACTCCCGGTCTACCCAAAATTGGATTTAGGTTCGTTATATGTGCCCTAAAACACACCTGCGTAGTACACTCGTACTTTATATGGTGGGTTTTAGGGTAGATATGACGTGCATAAATTCAATCCTCAGGTTCGCCGGACACTACTAATTAATTTCTTCTACGTCTCTTAACAAATAGTATTACTTGCGATGCGTATAGAAGTGGTACTGTGATTAATGTTGAAACTGAAGCATCTGTTAATAATACATTAAAATAGTTAAATGTGTATGCCTCAGCTATATTATAAAATAGCGTTGAGAGGAATACTACCACTATCAAATAGAGAAGATACCTAACGCCTCCCATTGTCATTGATGTAGGTGCACCCCAATCGTATCTATCCTCTATCACATAAAAAAGTCGTATAAGGGTTGGGCGAGCAAAAGCCACAAAGAGCGATGTCATTGTGTATATACCACCTGCTGCCATAAACAAATCTAATAGCACACCATACACACCAGCTATAAGCAGCAACACTAATCTATTTATACTAAAAGGAAGAGTAATAATAAAAAGGGTGTAGAGAGGTATCTCATAACGATTATACAGCTGAAGAGCATCGAATACCAACACTTGACACAATATTGATATTATCATTACCAATATGTGCCTCTTATAATCAACGTTATGACTACTTACATACATCTAAACTCACTATATTATTCGTTAATACTATTTTCAATTTCGAAACGTTCCTCTAAATTATCAGGTATGATAATATCAAGATAACGTAAGCGATCAAAATTAATTATGGGACGTATTGTCCCAGCATAATATATCTGCTCTTTTAGCTCCATACTCTCAACAACACCTAACACCTTACCAGCAGTGAAGAAAGAGGAGAAACCTGTTGTTGTTATTGTATCCCCCACCTCGATACCACTATACATAGAGATACCAGAGTAGCTGATCTTATCACTGCGCTCTCCATCCCATGTAATAGAGCATAGAGAACCATTCTTCTTTAACATACCGCTACTCTTAAAGTCGGTATTAAGAAGACTCATTGCCACACTATAATTATCTCTCACAGCAACAATATACCCAACAACACTACTGCCACTAACAACGGGATAGTTAATAGCAATACCATCTAATGAGCCCTTATTAAGAGTGATAAAATTTTTACGCCTAGATACTGAGTTATTCTCTACCTTTGCTAAAACATAGTGCTCTCTATCAAGAGATTTAAGCGCCTCTTTTATCACAGAATCTCTGTTTAGGGTTATGGTATCAATGGGCATATTGGTTATTGAATCTACCACTATCGTATCGGCTAACCTCGCCTCTATATATGCAGCCGTATCTATTTTAGGTCTACTCTCATCATATAACAATATCATATTTAATTCTGTCATAAGAGTAAGCCTCTCTCTTAACTCTGTGTTTATTTGAGCTAGAGAATCGTTAGTCATATCAAGTCTAAAATAATCTTTAATACTTGACACCCTATTATGTATAGATAATTTAAGAGTGTTTGAGAGATGATGATGCTCACCACGTATATATGGCGAACTGTTGCTGTAGATATTAAAAGCTAATACCTCCAGCAACAGAAAAATTATCAATAAATATATTTTGCTTATAAATCTAAATAATCTATTCATCTGAGATTAATACTCCTCTCTCTCCATGTACCTTACTTACGCAGGAATGAGAATTTACCAATATTTTTTAATGCTAAACCAGTTCCTTTTGCTACTGAACGAAGTGGATCATCAGCAATAACAAAATTTAGATTTGTCTTTTGGCTTAAACGCTTATCAAGTCCACGAAGAAGTGCTCCTCCCCCAGTAACATAGATACCATTTCTAACTATATCAGAATATAGTTCAGGTGGTGTGCGCTCAAGCACTTTGATAATCGCATTATCAAGCTTAACTAACGACTTATCAAGAGCATAAGCCACCTCTTTATATGATATAGCTATCTCATTAGGCTTAGAATCAAGTATGTTATGACCAACAAAATGAAAATCCTCTGGTGGAGAGTCTAACTCATCAATAGCCGCACCTACGTGTATTTTTATATTCTCAGCTGTCTGCTCTCCTACACGTATATTATATTGCTGGCGGATATATGATTGAATATCCTCTGTAAATACATCTCCAGCAATATTGATACTCTCACAACAAACAATACCACCTAAAGATATAACCGCTATTTCAGAGGTACCACCCCCTATATCAACAACCATATTTCCACCTGGTGCCTCTACATCAATACCGATACCTAAGGCAGCTGCCATAGGTTCGTATATTGTATATATATCACGTCCTCCTGCATGCTCTGCAGAGTCTCTCACAGCACGCATCTCAACATCGGTTGAGCCTGACGGAATACAAATTACTATCTTAAGCGACGGAGCAAATAGACCTTGCGACACAGTACGCTTAATCATATTTTTTATCATCATCTCTGCTGCATTAAAATCAGCAATAACGCCATCTTTCAATGGGCGAATAGTCTTAATATTTTCGTGCGTTCTACCTTGCATCCTTCTTGCCTGCTCTCCAGTAGCAATAAGCTTACCTGTCTTAGCATCAATAGCTATCACAGATGGTTCGTCGATGACTATTTTATCATTATGTATAATAATAATATTTGCAGTTCCAAGATCCATCGCAATATCTTGGCTGAATAATGAGAATAACCCCATAATTATATTTTTTTATCGTTATGGTAAGTTCTAAAAATTGTTTTCTTCAATTTGAAATTTCTGTTTAATTTTTCAGAACCAAACTAATATTAATGTTTAAAGTGGCGTAATGATGTAAGAACCATTGCTAAACCGTTATTATCGCAATACTCTACCGAAAGTTTATCGTTAATAGAACCTCCAGGTTGGATAAATGCAACAATACCTGCCTTATGAGCTATCTCAACACAATCAGCAAACGGGAAGAAAGCATCAGAAGCTAAAACAGCCCCCTCTAAAGAGTGCTCAAATGATTTAGCCTTTTCAATTGCCTGCATAAGTGCATCTACTCTTGATGTCTGACCTATACCACTTGCTAGTAACATTCCATCTTTCACTAGAACAATAGCGTTACTCTTCGAGTGCTTAACTATCTTATTTGCAAAAATCAAATCATCATTCTGAACCTCAGTAATACCCTTCACAGTTGCCTGAACAAGCTCTGTATCAATACCACCCACTTTAGAGTCTCTCTCCTGCATAAGAACACCCCCTAACATAGAGCGGAACTGCATTTCAGGTTGTGTGTATGGGTTAAGTTGTAGTATAATACGATTTTTCTTACCACGTAATATTTCAAGTGCCTCATCGCTATACGATGGAGCAAGAATAACCTCAAAGAATAGTTTATTAATCTCTTCTGCCGTTTGAGAATCTATCTCACGGTTAGCAATTAATACACCACCAAAAGCAGAGATTGGATCTCCTGCTAGGGCATCAATCCATGCCTCCTTAATTGTACTACGAGACGCTAAACCACAAGCGTTATTGTGCTTAAGGATGGCAAATGTAGGCAGAGTGAACTCTGAAACTATATTTATAGCCGCCTCTATATCAAGCATATTATTATAAGAAATATCCTTCCCGTTAAGCTTAGTGAACAACTTCTCTAAATCGCCATAAAAAGATGCCGATTGATGAGGATTCTCGCCATAACGTAGTGTATTACCATTATTATAGCTAAGGCGCACCGATGGTAACTCTTCACTGCGGTTAAAATAGCTAAATATATGACTATCATAGTTAGAACTTACAGCAAACGCTTTAGCTGCAAAAGTTAAGCGATTAACGATAGATGTTGAACACTCTTGGCTATTAAGTAAATCAATTAACTCTCCATACTGCTCTCTTGAAGATACAATAACAACATCTTTATAGTTCTTAGCTGCCGCTCTGATAAGCGATATGCCACCTATATCAATTTTCTCAATGATAGCTGCATGCTCTGCACCGCTAGCCACAGTCTCTTCAAAAGGGTATAAATCAACAATTACTAAGTCAATCTCAGGAATCTCATACTGCTCTAATTGTACTCCATCTGTCTCATTATCACGACGAGCTAATATACCTCCAAACACCTTTGGGTGAAGTGTTTTAACCCTTCCACCTAAAATTGATGGATATGATGTTAAATCCTCAACCGGCGTAGCACTATAACCTAGTTGCTCAATAAAATCAAGCGTACCACCTGTTGAGTACATCTCTACACCATTTGCTGCTAATATCTTAATTATCTCATCTAAACCATCTTTATAGAATACTGAGATAAGCGCACTTTTAATCTTTTTCATATCTATATTTTTTTATATTTTTCTTTAAAAAACCATATCCTCTTCTGAAGAGTATAGAGCATCAAAATCATCCTGCGACGGCATCGGTGGAGTGTCTATATTATTAACACTCTCTTGTCTACCCTCAATACGATAAGCTCTCACATCTGTGTACCACTTACCGTTAAACTCTCTTGACTCTAGTTCAACAGACATAGAGACTATATCGCCTGCATGTAAAGAGTTGAGAGATGCTGTTTTATCTCCCCAAACCGTTATACACACTTTTTTAGGGTAATCAGTTAGTGTTTCAATTATCACACTCTGCTTTTTCCAGCTTCCTTTAGCTGAGGTACCTCCTTCCAATGCTAAGATTGAAACAACCCTTCCTTCTAGCTCCATAATATTTTGTATTTTGTATCTATTTGATTATTATAACAATACCTAGGCAGAGATAAATTATCAACCTCTACCTAGCTATACCCTATCTTACTTAGCGCAAAGATAGCGAAAATAATCTAAAACATAACAAAAAATTATATTTTTTTTACTTGTAATTTAGTATCAATCTTCTGGGAGATAATTTTAACTATCTCGTCATAATTTGTAGCACTAATTAGGTAACTTCGTCCATCTTTACACTCCATTATGATAAGATTTTTTTTCTCGCTACTAAATATCTTAACTAATCTTTTACCTCTTATATCGATACACAAACCGTAATAACCCATAAATCCAAAAGTGGCAATTATTGGCACTATACCATAAGCACTTCTATTTGAAATATGTTTCACACTTTTAATAGCCGAGAAAGGTATGGTTACTACATCTAAAACGCCATGTATCTCTATCTTAGCACTATCAATATGAATAGCTAAAGGGGCAGAAATAAGCCCTAGGAGAGTTACACATATAGCCAACACAGCACAACAGATACCATAATACGGGTTATTAATAGTGATAAAAGCATAAGCCACTATACCACCAAAAATCAGTAACATAGAAATGGTAAATAGTTTCACAAAACCACTCCATTTAAAACAATAGATATAATCGCTATCCCTTTTAGGTAACAATTTATCACGCAATATACTAACAAAATTATTTAACACTCTTCTAATCATAATATATACCAGAACCTAAAAAGGTTTAATTTATTGATTTTTAATGATTTATAACTAATCTAACTTAACAATTAGAACCTATTATATTTTGTTTTTGCTAAGAATTCTTAACCCCCATTTTTAAGGCTCACCAATATAATCTTTTGCATAACTCCCCCCCTCGCAAAATATCAAATCTAATATTGATATATTTTTTACAAAGGGCTCTCTGTCTGAAAACACCTGATAATACTCTTTAAACTTCGACTCGCTCTCTCTTTTAGGGGTGAAGTTATCTCTTAAATCTAAAATATCGCTATCTAGCTCTCTATTCAACAGATATTCAGCACTATAATCAATATCAACATTCACACCCAATATCCCACACGTTATATTGAGTATATCGCTATTCATCTCAATCAATGTAGTGTAACGACGCTCAAATATAGGCTTAATAACCTCTTCATAGTGATCAAAATATGCAGAGTTACGATATGACGACACAATAGCACGCCACGCATTACGTTGCCACTCCATTGAGTAATCAATCTCTATATCTTTGGTGTAACACTTACCTCCACGACTCCTACTCAAGGGTACTATAATTGGTATTACTCCATTAGCACTCATTATAATAGCCCTATTTCTGTATGTCTGTTTAGGAAAGTGTTCCCACTGCTCTATAACTACTCTATCGCCACTAATCAGATGACGATAATACTCTATATTCCCGAAATAAACTGTTGGTAGTAGTATCATTTAAACTCATTATTTATTTTTAGTAGCTCTATTAACTCGTCTATTGCTACACTCTCATCTATATCTCTCTTATACACCTCTCCTTTATGGTATAGTGCCACTTTACCTCTTCCTGCCCCTACATAACCATAATCGGCATCTGCCATCTCTCCAGGACCATTGACAATACACCCCATAACAGCAAGTTTTATATTTTTTAACCCCTTAGTGCGCTCTTTAACCTCATGCAAAACACGCTCTATATCATAGAGTGTTCTACCACAGCTAGGGCACGAAATATACTCAGGCGACGATATTCTGCGCCTTGTAGCTTGTAGCACATCAAGTGTAATAACATCACACTCTTCTTGTGATAATAGTCTATTCACAACCCACACACCATCAATAAACCCATCAAATAGCAGTGCTCCTAAATCAACACCAAGTGCCACAATAAATGGGTCTCTCTCTAGATTATACTCTCTTTTTAATACTACACTCTTACCCGCACATCTATCACTCAGCCACTCAACTGTTACCCTACGCCTATGAAACGATGACTCATTAACAACTACAACATCTTTTGGGGTTGTTAATGCCTCCTCTTTTGAGAATAAATCAACCTCAATATAATCAATATCATCACCTTGTGTAACAAAAGGGGTAGATATATTTTTTGTCTTTACACCCTGCACAAAACCCTCTACACAAATATCATTTACTATATTATTTTGCACATAATCAATCAGCAATCCAGCAAAAGGTGCTTCGTTAGCAGGATTTTCGGTTAGTGAAACACGTATAGTACTACCGATACCCTCGCTGAGTAGAGTTCCGATACCCACTGCTGAACGGCTACGCCCCTGAATATCATTTCCTGCCTCAGTAACCCCTAAATGTAGTGGATAGGTAAGAGCCTCACTAGTCATCACTCGGGATAGTTCACGATAAGCAGATACCATAACCTTAGTATTACTAGATTTAAGCGACACAACCACATCTTTAAAACCATAACCACTTGCCAAACGAAGATACTCCATAGCACTCTCCACCATACCCTCAACGGTATCTCCAAAACGCTCAACTATTCTATTTGATAGCGAACCGTGATTAACCCCTATCCTAACAGCTGTATTATGCTCGTTACATATATCTAATAATTTATAGAAACGCTCTTTCATGCGCTCTTCACTACTAAAATTACCTGGGTTAATACGCACTTTATCAACCAATTGAGCAGCAATAAAAGCCGCCTCTGGATTATAGTGAATATCTGCAATTATTGGAACATTAGAGCCCTGCATTACAAGTTCACGCTTAATAGCACCTAAACTCTCAGCCTCTCTAACTCCCTGTGCTGTGAAACGTACCATCAATGAGCCCGAAGCCTCTATCGAAAGAGCCTGACTAACCGACTGCTCTATATTATTACTATCTGTGTTACCCATAGATTGTATAACAATAGGATTATCGCCTCCTATCTTTACACACCCCACACTAACCTCACTACTCTCTCTTCGAGAATAGCCAAATATATTATCTCTTTTAAGTTCTATCATATTATAAATATCTTCAGCTGATACACCTCCACCATTAACAACTAATGAGGCTTGATAGTAGTACCGTTCTCTACCCAATAAGCTATTTTTAATAAATTCACGTAACTCTTCACCACTTTTCCCCTCAACTATAGGGCGACGTTTCTTTGATGACTCTAATCTATTGGCAAGCATTCCAGCAGGCAAATTAATATAAATTGTCTCGCCGCACTGATTCATTCTCTGCATATTATCATAGAAACATGGAGCTCCTCCACCCGTAGAGAGGACATAACTCATATCACTTTCGCACAACTCTATAAGTGCCTCATGCTCAAGAGTTCTAAAATTAGCCTCACCATATTTTAAAAATAGTGTTGGTATTGAGGTTTTATACTTACTCTCAATATATTCGTCTAAATCAATGAAATCATACCCCATCAACCTAGCCAGTTTGCGACCAATAGTGCTCTTTCCGCACCCCATATATCCAGTCAAAAATATTTTCATATCCTTGTATTACAATAAATTAGCAAGCGAAATAGCTGTTACCGCCTCAACCACCACCGGAACACGTAGCGCAAAACAGACATCATGCCTACCCTTATATGAAACACTATCTATTTTATTTGTCTCAAAATTGAAACTCTCTTGCCCTAAACTTATCGTTGAAGTGGGCTTAATAGCAACATTAAAGAGTATTTTATTACCATTCGCAATACCCCCATTGATACCTCCAGCTCCATTTGTTGATGTTCTACCCTGCCCATCTATATAACAATCATTATGCACTGACCCCCTAAGAGCTGCCGCACCAAAACCATCTCCAAACTCAATACCCCTAACACCTGGTATAGCGAAAATAGCATGAGAGATAACAGACTCTACCGAGTTAAAGAAGGGCTCTCCAACACCTATTTTCACCCCATCGCACTCGCACCTTACTACTCCACCTAAAGAGTCTCCTCTCTCTATCGCCTCAGCAATAGCACTCTCTATACTCTCACGCTCTTCATAGGTATATCCGCCCACCTCAACAAGCGATGCAGAGATATTAATATCTTTTAAAATAAGTTTAGCAACCACACCAGCAGCTACCAAACAGAGTGTAAGCCTACCTGAAAAGTGCCCTCCGCCTCGTATGTCATTATATCCGCCATATTTTATCTTAGCAACATAATCAGCATGCCCAGGGCGTGGCATAGCTGATATTTGATTATAATCATCAGACCTACAATCGCCATTTTTAAAGATAATGGTTAATGGAGCACCTGTTGTGTAGCCATTATAGATACCCGAAATAATATGAGGAGTATCGCTCTCTCTCCGTGCTGTTGTACCAACACTTCCAGAGCGTCTACGATCTAAATCGGCAATAAAATCTGTCTCAGATAGCGGTATCCCAGATGGCACACCATCTAAAACAACACCTAACGACTCTCCATGCGACTCTCCAAATATCGTAACTCTATATTTATCTCCAAAACAGTTCATAATCTATTGTTTTATATTGTTGTCCGGTAAAAAAATCAAAAAACCTAGTAACTGCCTATCCTGCAATAAATTAGTTGCAATTTAAATTATAGGGGCTTACAAAAACAAAAATTTTGATTTTTTTACTTCTAGGAGTGCCAATTTACCCAAAATTGGATTTATGTGCGTTATAGGTGCCCTAAAACACACCTGCGGAGTACATCGGTACTTTATATGGTGTGTTTTAGGGTAGATATGACGTGCATAAATTCAATCCTCAGGTTCGCCGGACACTACTAATTGTTTTATAACCTGAATTGCAATAAAGAAAGTATGACTGTTTCTTATCCAAAACTCAGGTTTATACCAAAAGGCAAATATAGCAATAAATTATTAGAACTGCAATAATGAGCCAATTAAAAGATAGGGCAAAAAAGAGGGGCTACCGCCCTAAAGCGATAACCCCCTTTCGTAAAATAATAAATATAAAAAGTTTTGTTATTTTGTATTACAACTAACACTTCCACAAATATGGAACACCATCCCTCTTATACGATACAAAACTAATATTTATATGTTAAATAATTATTACCAAATTATCATAAAAAATTTAATTACCTGAGTTTTGCTTAAGAGTCTCTACATAGGCATCTATCTTATGTAACTCTTTAACAATATCAATACCTTGTGGGCAGTGTGGTGTACACTTACCGCAACCTGTACAGCGATTAGCCTGACGTAGTTTAGGAGTACTCCTATCATATCCCACTAAGAAAGCCTTACGAGCCTTAGCATAATTAGAATCGCTCTTATCCTCTATGATATGCGACTCGAATATACATTTATTATAGTGTAACAATATGGCTGGTATATCCAATCCATAAGGGCACGGCATGCAATATTTACAATCATTACATGGTATAGCCTTATACTCCATTATAAGTTTCGCCGCCTCATCAAGCATCTTTAGATTATCCTCAGAGAGTGGTTTATGTGGCGAATATGTACGAATATTATCTTGCAAATGCTCTAGGTATGTCATGCCACTAAGCACAGTAATAACCTCAGGAAAATTACCTGCATACCTAAAAGCCCACGACGCTATGCTATTTTCAGGCTCTGCTTGCTTATATTTTGCGGCAATATACTCAGGCACTGAGGCTAGCCTTCCACCCAATAGAGGCTCCATAACAATAACAGGTATATTGCGTTTTTTCAATTCGCTGAATAGGTAATTCGCATTTTGATTTAGTGGATTAATCTGATTAGCATAATCCCAATCAAGATAGTTAAGCTGTATTTGCACAAAATCCCACTTTATCTCATCATGCCTTGATAGCATATAATCATACTCTTTTACATCTCCATGGAAAGAGAATCCCAGATTACGGATACGACCCGCCTCACGCTCTTTCACTAAAAAATCAAGCATTCCATTATCAATAAAACGAGCCATACCGCTATTTCCCACCACATGCAGTAGCATATAATCTATATAGTCTGTCTGAAGATATTTAAACGAATTATGGTATATCTGCAATGATTTCTCTCTGCTCCATGTTGATTTATCAAAATTAGAGAGTTTAGTAGCGAGGTAATAACTATCACGAGGGTAACGCTTAAGAGCTACACCCATTGTTCTCTCACTCCACCCTTGCATATATGCTGGTGAGGTATCAAAATAGTTTACCCCATGCTCAATAGCATAATCAACCAACTCATTAACAGTCTCTTGATCGCACACATTGCCATCCTCTGCTGGTTCCTCCAATCTAGGCCAACGCATACAACCATAACCCAGAATTGATATTTTTTCGCCTTTAGGCGATGTGCGATAGGTCATCTGCCCCTTAGGAACCTCTACCTGACTACCACCACTAGGTCTATTTTTATCTCCACTAGCACAACTTGCTACTGTTAGTGCTGCGGTTGTGCCTCCTAATATCTTAAGAAAGTCACGTCTATCTATATTTTTATTATCTTTTGCCATAATGTTCTTAAATTAAATGTGCTTTTTAGAAACTGTTTCTTAGTTGCCAATCGCCAATTAAATAGTTCTATGCATATTATGCCCCTCAACATATATTGCACTATATGGACGAGCAGGACATAGATGCTCACAAGCACCACAACCTATACATTTTTCAGTATCAATAATAGGTGTTGGCTTACCATACTTCTCATTCACAACCATTTTAATTGCTTGGGTTGGGCACTTACGAGAACAGTTAAAACAGGTATCGCCATTTTTAGCAACAATACAGTTTTTCTCTATCCACACCGCATGCCCTATCTGTGTTGAACATTTATCTGCCACATCAAGATATGAGATAGCATTATTAGGACACACCTTACCACATTTATTACACTCTGGACGACAATAACCTCTGACATACGACATCTCAGGCTGCATGAAATTATCAAATTTAGATGATGGTTGAAGCACATTATTAGGACAGGCACCCACACATAACTGACAAGCGGTGCAATGCTCTTTCAACTTACGTGCACTAAATGAACCTGGAGGTGTTATTGCAGTTTGACGTATTGATGGTTTGATATTATCAATATCTGTTAAACCACCATCTACCTTCATCTCTACCTGCTTAGGTAGAACCTGCGCTTTAGCTACTGCCGTTGCTAGTACTAACGATGTAGCAATAAACTCACGTCTGCCATCTCCCTTAGTTGTTGCTTTAGGCTCATTCGCAACTGCGCTTCCACACTTTTTAGTTGCTTTCTGATATTTAATAGCACCTCTATTACATTTATCTATACAGTTAAAACAGCTAACACAACGGCTTGCATCAACTGTATAGTTTTGGTAATCTATACACGAAGCTTTACATGTTCGAGCGCATACAGAACATTTATTACATTTATTTTCATCTATCTTGATTTTAAAAACAGAGAATTTAGAGACGAAACCTAGCAGCGTTCCAACAGGACAAACAGTATTACAGTATGTTCTACCATTTCTCCAAGCAAGAATTGCAACTCCCAAAAGTGTTAGTAGCGATGTTATGAATGTAGCCATTGATTTAATCATAACCTCTTTAGTGTAGAAGGTGTAACACTCTGCTCTCTCAGCAAAATATGCTAAAACATTATTACCCCACATCCATATAGGTTGGAATAGATTATTAGCTATACGCCCATAAGCTGAATATGGCTCTAGGATAGATACAAAAGCTGATAAGCCTGCCACAAGTGAAATAATAAATAGAGCTAAAACAGTGTAACGTAACACCTTTTTCTCTTTTGAGAAACTATAAGGTAATCTCTTACCTCTACGCCCTACTCTCGCAACCACATCCTGAAAAACACCCATAGGGCATATTACAGAGCAGTATATTCTGCCAAAAAGCAGCGTTGCAACTAATATCACAGCCACGATGATAATAGTATGTGCTAATATTGCAGGGAAAAGCTGAATTTCAGCCATCCACACAAACCATTTGTGTATGCACCCCGTAAAATCAAGGAACATCAATGTAATGCAGACGAAAAATATCGCCGCAAAAACTTTTCTCAATTTGTTTGCCATCTCTTTCTGTTATTCTGATTAATATAATTATCGTCTACTAATTCTGATTAGTAAAATTGTCATTTCATAGAGCATATACATCGGACACATAACCAATAACAGTGTCACTACATCTGCCGTAGGGGTTATCACAGCTGCAATAATTAACAGAACAACTATTGCATGTTTTCGGTACTTAATAAGTGTCTTAGCATTGATAATACCCATCCTTGCTAGTAGCCAACCAACAATAGGTATCTCAAACACTATCCCCATCATAACATTAAGCATCATAAACATAGAAATATATGATGATAACACTATCTCATTTGCCACCTCGGCACTCACCTGATATGTCCCCAAAAACCTAAGTGTTAGAGGGAAAATAACAAAATAACTAACTAGTGAGCCCAATATAAACATAACATATCCACTAGTAACAACACCTAGCGTGTATTTGCGCTCATTACGATAGAGAGCTGGTGACACAAAACGATATAATTCATATATGATATAGGGGCATATAGCCATTAACCCCACATATATCGACATTCTGACATGTGTAATAAATTGTTGGGCTAGCTCAGTATTAATAAGCGTAATTGAGAACTCTTGCATCTCCTCGCCGCTGATATTTAGAACTCTGAGAATATCGTTAAATAGTGAATAGGTAATAAAATCACTACTCTTGGGTGCAAATATTATAGCAAAAAGCTCCTCTTTAAAGAAAAAAGCAGCCACACCAGCCAATAAACCTACAACAATAATACGCCATAACGAGCCACGCAACACGTCTAGATGTTCCCAAAATGAGGCTTTATTACCATCATTATCCTCTCTCATCTATAAATTATTATTTATCGTTTTCAGCACCTTTTGTTGAATCCTCTTTCTTATCTTTGCTATCATCTGCCTTAATATCATTCTCGATATTATTGACACCATCCTTAAAACTTCTCACTCCCTTACCAAGGCCTTTCATAAGTTCAGGTATTTTCTTACCACCAAAAAACAGTAGCACAACAAGCAGGATAAGCACTATCTCTTGCATCCCAAAACCGCCAATAAAAAGTAACTTCATACTCCTCTATTTATAATTTTTGATTAATTTCTACAAATGTATATAATATATTTGAATTATACAATAATATTTAATTATTGTTGCCCGGTAAAAAAATCAAAAATATAGTAACTACCTATCCTGCAATAAATTAGTTATAATTTAAATTACAGGGGCTTACAAAAACAAAATTTTTGATTTTTTTACCGGACAACAATAAAAAATAATAGAAGTAACACCATTACATCTATATTTTTAAGCTTTCGAAATCCT
>CAYJCU010000038.1:0-17645 GCA_964368765.1 uncultured Rikenellaceae bacterium | reverse complement strand
GTAGATATGACGTGCATAAATTCAATCCTCAGGTTCGCCGGACACTACTAATTTCTAATATATAAGTTAATGCCAGCAATGAAAAAGTCATCACTGGCATTATTATATTTATTTAACTAACTAAAAAAACTGTTAGTTAAGTTCCATTTCGTTTAGTAGATAGCCTGCGCCACACACCTTATCCATGATAAATAGTACGTAGCGAATATCAACACCAATATTACGGCACATATCTACATCATAGATAATATCACTCATTGTTGATTCCCAACATCTATCAAAGTTAAGACCCACTAACTCGCCCTTAGCATTAAGGATAGGGCTACCTGAATTACCACCCGTTGTGTGGTTAGAGGCTAGGATACATACCGGAACTGTGCCATCTACTTCCCATCTGCCATAATCCTTATTTTTATAAACCTCGTGTAGTTTTTGAGGTACGTTATAGTCGTAAATTTCTGGATTATCCTTAGCTATCATACCCTCTAGAGTAGTTACAGGATTGTAATACACGCCATCTCTTGGCCTGAACCCTTTGATGTGTCCGTAAGCAACACGAAGTGTAGAGTTAGCATCTGGATAGAACTCTCTGTTAGGTTGCATCTCCATTAACCCTTTCATATAATCTTTATAGATAAGTGTTATGTCGTTATTGATACTCTTAACCATAGGTATAACCTTTTTAGAGGCAATAGATATAAATTGATCTCTGAAAATAGTGATAGGGTCTTGAGCTATTATCTTCTCTATCTCGCTAAAATCCTTACCCTCAGTAGCGGCATCAAAACGCTCTTTTGATGTGAATATAGATTTTGCGAATATAGCGTCGATAGTCTCGTTAATACCATTTTTATCAAGTGATGCAACAGACTCAGGCATATACTCAGCTGATATGTTTTGGATATATTTATTAAGTAGCTCTTTAGCTATTTTATTATCTATATTTACATCATAATTTTTGAAATATAACTCCATCTTAGCTTGCAATGATTGCAAATCTTTTGGCATACGAGTACCAGCTGCAACCGCCTCAATACCCATAATAGCCTCATTGATATAGTCATAAACAAAAGCATAAGGCTCTAACTCTTTATATTTAGCCTCAAAAGCAGGGATAACATACTTATATTGTGGTTTATCTTGTGCCCACTCATTGAACTGAGCCTCAAGAGCCTGCTTCTTACCTATTGCATTTAGCTTGATGATTCCACCAGCCTCGCCTTGCCACTTTTTCCATGCGTTAGCAATAGAGGCTGTCTTAGCAGAGTACTTGATACGAGTTAATCTATCTAACTCCATAGCCTCTTTGATGATATTAAGTCTAATATCACGAAGTGCTATCTTATGAGGATTGCTCTTCTCAGCAATATAGCGCACCGCTTCTGAGTGAAGATACTCTTGTGTGCGTCCTGGGAAACCATAAACAAATGTAAAATCGCCCTCTTTAACACCTTTAGTAGATATGGTTAGCGATTTTTTGGGTGTGTAAGGCACGTTATCTTTAGAGTATTTAGCAGGGTTGTTGTTCTTATCTGCATAGATACGGAACATTGTGAAATCGCCCGTATGACGTGGCCACATCCAGTTATCAGTATCGCCACCAAACTTACCAACAGCTGATGGTGGTGCACACACTAGACGTACATCCTCATACTTCTCATAAATAAAAATAAAGTATTGGTTATTATAATATAGAGACTCTATTTTGGCCTCATAACCGTTATCTTTAGTAGCCTCAGCAATAATTGCCTTTTTATTTGCATCTAAAATTTTTTGTTGCTCAGCTTGTGCCATACCTTCAGTGATACCCTTTGTTACCTGAGCAGTAACATCGTCCATACGCACTAAGAATGATGCCCAGTAGTTATTAGATGGTAACTCCTCTTCAAGGCTCATTGCTGTAAAACCATCTGTTAGATAGTCGTTCTCTAGGCTACTGTGATATTGTATCTGTCCGTAGCCACAGTGATGATTAGTTAGCACCAAACCCTTGCTTGATATTAATTCGCCAGTACACCCTCTTAGTAGTACTATCGCATCTTTAAGTGATGCCTCATTAACATCATAAATATCTTTAGCAGATAGTTTGAACCCTTTTTTGCGCATATCTTTAAGCCTCTCTTTAGATATAACACTTGGTAACCACATCCCCTCATCAGCACGAACAGATGGAGCGATAATTATTGCTAATAGCAACAATAGAATTAGTCTCTTCATAAGTTAATAGTTTTTTTATAATTTAATTTGATTCAATTTTATCTAAGAAAAGTAAAAACTGCTTATATAGCGTAGTGGTGGGTAGACCCATAATATTAAAATAGGTTCCCTCTATCTCAGTAACACCAATAACACCTATCCACTCCTGCACAGCATAAGCACCAGCCTTATCATAAGGCTTATAATTATCAATATAATACTCTATCTCTAAATCTGATAGTTGCGCAAATGTAACTGTTGTTGTTTCAGAAAAAGTTTGAAAGGTATCTTTATATCTAAGTGTTACACCCGTGATAACTTTATGGCTCTTTCCTGAAAGTAATTTTATATACTGTATCGCCTCAGCTCTATCTCTAGGCTTACCCATAATAATATCATCTAAAATTACTAGTGTGTCGGCTGTAATGACTATATCTCTATCGCCCATCGGCGCATTGTAGGCACCAGATTTCTTTTTTGATAAAAATATAGCTTGTAGCTCAGGTTCAACACCCTCAGGGCATACCTCCTCTACCTCATAACCATCACTAAGAGTAAATTCAATACCCATTGCAGATAGTAGCTCACGCCTACGTGGCGAGTGAGATGCTAAAATAACATTATAGCCCTTTAATTTTTCTAATAACATATTTTATATTCTATTTATAAGTTGTCTTATCTTAACTAGTCGCTCCATAAGCCCCTCAAACTGCTCTAGGTTTAGCATATTAGCCCCATCGCTCAATGCCTCAGATGGGTTAGGGTGTGTTTCAATAAATATGCCATCTACCCCATTAACTACCGCCGTGCGTGCTATTGTCTCTATCATCTCAGGCATTCCCCCTGTAACACCACTTTGCTGGTTAGGCTGTTGTAGTGAGTGTGTTATATCCATAACCACAGGGAAACCACTCTGCTTCATGATAGGTATAGCACGTGGATCTACTAATAAATCGGTATAACCAAAAGATGTCCCTCTATCTGTTAGTAATACATTACTGTTTCCGCTATCAACCACTTTTTGTGCTGCGTGACGCATTGCATCAGGCGATAAGAACTGCCCCTTTTTGATGTTAACCACCTTACCTGTCTTGGCTGCCGCAACAAGTAAATCTGTCTGACGACAAAGAAAAGCAGGTATCTGTAAAATATCAACATATTGAGCAGCTAATGCAGCCTCATCAGCCGAGTGTATATCTGTAACCACCGGCACATGAAATCTCTCTCGCACCTCAGCAAGCATCTCAAGAGCCTCTATATCGCCAACACCACTAAAAGAGTCTAGGCGTGAGCGGTTAGCCTTACGGTATGAAGCCTTAAATATATATGGTATCTCTAAACGTGAGGTAACCTCAATACATCTCTCAGCAATAGAAAAAAGTATCTCTCTACTCTCGGCAACACATGGCCCTGCCATAACAAAAAAATTGTTGCTCTCTATATTTTTTATCATCGGTAATGATGATATAATACTACTATTTGTCATATTTATCTCCCCATAATTTATTTATATACTCTCCTAATGCCCTCTCTTTACTATTATTGGCAGGAGTGTAAAATCTCATATTTTCTAACCCTTTAGGCATAAACTCTTGATAAACAAAATTCCCCTCATAGTCGTGCGAGTATTTATAATCTTCGCCATAACCTAACTCTTTCATCAATTTAGTTGGGGCATTGCGTATGTTAAGCGGAACCTCTCTCTTTATATTATCTCTTTCAACCAGCTGCATGGCAGCATTTATTGCCATATATGCTGAATTACTCTTAGGCGATGTTGCTAGATAGATAGTAGCCTCTGCAAGAGGTATTCTCCCCTCAGGCATACCAATATTACGCACCGATTCAAAACAGGCATTGGCTATAAGCATACCATTTGGATTTGCCAATCCAATATCCTCACTAGCTAAGATAACCAATCGGCGAGCTATGAATTTAGGATCCTCGCCCCCTGCTAACATCTTAGCAAGATAGTAGATAGCAGCGTTAGGATCACTTCCACGTACCGATTTGATAAATGCCGATATAACATCATAGTGCATCTCGCCATTTTTATCGTAGGTGGCAATATTTTGTTTTAGTGTTGAAGATACAAACTCATTTGTTACTACAATAGAGCCACTCTTAGCCATTGATAATATATCAATAATACCTAACAATTTTCGTGCATCCCCACCAGCATACCTTAACATAGCCTCATACTCTTTAATGATAATATCTCTCCCTTTAAGTATGCTATCCTCTTTAAGGGCTCTATTAACCAACTCTTTCATATCATCTATTGATAATGAGTTGAGGGTGTAGACCTGACAGCGAGAGAGTAGTGGTGAAATAACCTCAAAAGAGGGGTTTTCTGTTGTGGCACCTATTAATGTTACCACTCCACGCTCTACCGCTCCTAAAAGAGAGTCTTGTTGTGATTTAGAGAAACGATGAATCTCATCAATGAAAAGTATAGGCGATTTCTGACTAAAAAGAGAACTCTCTTTTGCTCTGTCAATAGCCTCTCGCACATCCTTAACACCCGAAGTGACAGCACTAAGAGCAATAAAATCTCTATCTGTCTTTTTTGCTATTATATTAGCTAGTGTTGTCTTACCTATGCCCGGAGGACCCCATAAGATAAAAGAGGGTATAGTGTCGTTATCAATAAAACGACGTAATACCCCACCATCACCCACAAGGTGTTTCTGCCCTATATAGTTGTCTAAACTATCAGGGCGCATTCTCTCAGCTAACGGTATAACTATATCTGCCATCCTTAAGTTGTTACCTTAGGGCAAACACTCGAAAAATATTTTTAAGGTGTACCCAAATTTCTGGTTTATTTTTTCTATAAATTACGCTTTTTTGAGAAAAAGCTCGGCTTTCAGCCTTGCAAAAAACCGTTTCGTCGCTTTAAGCTCCTCACGACGCTCACTCTCGTTCGCTTCAGAGCAAACGTTGTAGCTTATTGATTGCAAATAACTTTTCGTGCGTTTGCCCTGGTTGTTACCTTTAAAAACGTATATAACCCTTTTTCTTCCAATATTTTAGAAGTATCCAAGCCCAAACCATACCACCTAAATGGGCAAAATGTGCTATATTACTGCCACTATTGCTCATACCTGAAATAAGCTCAATAGCCGCATATCCAATAACAAAATATTTTGCACGTATAGGTATAGGTGGAATTAATAACATTATCCTATCGTTAGGGTGCATAAGACCAAAGGCTAGTAATATGCCAAAAACAGCCCCCGAAGCACCCACTGTGATAGAGTTAGTTATTTGGCTATACATATCTGTAACAGCACTAACAGCCTCACTAACATAGTGTGTGTTAGATGGTTCTGATGCCCATGCGTCAAGGAATGCCTCATTGAAATTAAACTGCTTGAAATGCTCTGCCGCCAAAGAGCTGAAACCCATTGGGGTAGGGCTCTCTTTGAATGCTGCAATAGCATCTTTTACGCCCGAAAACTCTAACTCCATAACACCCATGTGGAAGAGAGCAGCACCAACACCTGTAACAAGGTAGAAGGTGAGAAAACGGTTACGCCCTATATCATACTCGGCTATACGCCCGAACATATATAGTGCGAACATATTAAAAAACAGATGACCTATATTCCCGTGCAGAAACATATAGGTAAATAGTTGATAAATTTTAAAGTTAGGCGACTCCCAGTAGTGCAGTGCTAAATTGTTTGTTATCTCATCTCCTATTGGTAATAGATATTGTGCCATGAAGCAGATAATATTTATTATCAATATATTTTTTACCACAGGTGGTAGGTATGTTCTTCCAATCATAATTTTCTTTTTATCCTAATAATCTTTTTATATCGTTAAGCCCTATCTTTACAATGATAGAGTTTCCTTGTGGCGAGTAGCTATAATTCTCGCACTGTAACAACTGCTCTACTATCTGTTTATAGTTTTGTGTAGAAGATTTATCTCCTCTGCGAAGAGATGCTATCTTCGATACCGTAGATATTAATCTCTCTCTCTTATCAGCATTATAACCTAAATTATCATCTGTTTTAAGAGAGTCTAATATATCTTCAAAAAGTTGGTAGGGATCGCTATCCTCCATATCAACAGGTATGCCTATAAGTTCTAACTCACGTAATGACTCGTTAAGTTCAATAGTAAATCCCATAGCTATTAAATCATCTACACTATCCTCAATTAAAAGCATATCTGAGGGTTGTAGTTTTATTGTTGGTGGGAATAGTAATTTATGTGAATTAACACTATTATTGTGCTCTATCATCTGACTATATCTGTCATACATAATGCGGCTCATGGCTCTACTTAAGTCCACTATATATATATCGTTATCAATAGTTGTGAGTATATATCTTCCATCAATAATTGTAGCATCGCCAATAGCGGGCTCTTTGCTCATATCTCCGAATAGATTTATCTCCTCCTCTTTAATGATTGTTGGTTCGCTCTCTTCAATGATAGTTGTGGTAACTATGTCATCTTCAAAAGGCTCCTCATCACTCATGTCGTTAATATAATCCTCAAAAGTGGCTATCACATCGTTATCGCTCTGAATAGTTTGGGTATATATATTGGTGTCGCTATTCATAAACATATCTTCAGCCGATGGAATAACAACCCTCTCCTCTCTTTCAGAACCCAAATCATCTAATGAGAATGTTTCAGTAATTACTCTGTTATCACTCTCTACTCGCTCATAGCTCTCTGTTGGGGTTGTTTCATCACTCTCATCACCGTACAGAGCCTCAGTAAATGAGAAATCAGAGTTGTTAGCATCATAGATAACACTCTCTTGCTCGTTGCGTAGAAAATGCCCGTTACTACTGCTAACAGGTATCTCAATACCCGTTGAACCGTCAAAATCAATCATTGGGATAATACCATTCTTGCCCAAGGCGCCTAATACCGAGGCTCTAATTAGTTGTGCAATAGTCTCCTCATTCTCAAACTTAACCTCTGTTTTGGACGGTGATACATTCACATCCACCTCAGATGGATCGCAAGTAAGAAAGATGAAAAATGGTGGCTTTACATTATTACTAACCAGTAGATTGTCGTAGGCAGAGAGTACAGCACGATTAAATCTCTCACTGCGGAAATATCTGCCATTAACAAACATATACTGCTCAGGCGAACGTAGTGCTTTTTCGGGTCTGCCCACATAGCCTTTAATCTCAACTAGTGGTGTTGGTGTGTGAATATCAATTAGTTTGCTATTGCCTTTAATAACTCCACTTCTATCTCCTATAATATCAGTTATCCTGTTTCTTAGGTTGGTAGCAGGTAGATTGTAGATGCACTTATCATTATTATGCATCACAAAGGTGACCCCATTATGGCAAAGGGCTAACTTCTTAAATTCAGTGATAATATGTCTTGTCTCGGTCTCAAGACTCTTAATAAAACGGCGACGAGCAGGTACGTTATAGAACAGATTTTTGACTGTAAACTGTGTGCCTACGGATGTGCTTATGTGGCTATGCTTATCTAATTTGCCCCCTGCAATAGTTACAAGTGTGCCTAGCTCATCAACCTCTCGTTTTGTTTTGAGCTCCACCTCAGCCACTGAAGCAATAGATGGTAGTGCCTCTCCACGAAAACCAAAAGTGGATAACGAAAAAAGATCGTTACTATCTTTTATCTTAGAGGTAGCGTGACGCTCAAAAGCGGTAATAGCATCATCATAGCTCATGCCACATCCATCATCAATAACCTGTATTGACGATGTTCCAGCATCTCGTATTCCCAGAACCACCATAGATGCACCAGCATCAATAGCATTCTCAAGTAGCTCTTTAACCACCGATGCAGGGCGCAAAACAACCTCACCTGCCGCTATCTGATTTGAGGTGAGTTCTGAAAGACGATGAATAATATTCTCTTCTGTCACCACTTTTTATTGTTGCATAAATACACCAAATACCTCCTCTAATACTGTGCTATTCATAATCATTACAGCAGCAGTGAATAGCATGATAAGTACGAGAACCATTCGTATCATCATGCGTCTACGCCTATCATCAGCCATGCGTTTGGCATTAATATCATTAGATTGATACCTCTCTCTACTCATGCCACGAACCAATGAACCAGGCTTATAATCTGCATCTGGATCATTCATCGCTCTACGATTCTCTCTCTCCTCTCTCTCAGCATCGTAATAGCGAGGTATGTAATCAAATTGTCGAGGTTTAACTCTCTTAAAACCGATAAATCTCATGTTATTTAACTTTATCAATTAATTTATTTAGTAGTGATGAAGCACCGATGCGGAAATAGTTAGCATTTAACCACTTCTCTCCTAGTATTGTAGCTACTAATGTGTAGTATCTGAGTGCAGTAGCGCAATCGCTAACACCACCTGAAACCTTAACACCAACCATCTTGCCAGTAGCCTCATAATGCGCCTTAATCTCTTCGCATATAATAGTAACAGCCTCTAGTGTAGCGCCCACATCAACCTTGCCAGTAGATGTTTTAACAAATTGTGCACCACCCTCTATTGCAATACGTGCTGCCATAGCTATCTGCTCTTCTGTTTGAAGTGCGCCACTCTCAATGATAACCTTTAGTAGTGTCTCTCCATCAAACTCTTCAGAGTATAATTTTATTTCAGATAGTGCCTCTTGACCATCGCCATGTAGTATATCGCCCACATTGATAACCACATCTATCTCATCGGCTCCGCTCTCTATTGCCATAGCGCACTCAAACATCTTAACCTCTAAAAATGTTTGAGCGGCAGGGAAACCACCTCCAACAGAGCATATAGCTACTGGAGAATCCTCTCCAAGTACCATTGCCACATTTTCAATAAATTGTGGATATACACATATAGATGCTACATTTGGAAGTGCATCATCGCTAGTCTCTTGCATCACTTTTTTAGTAAAAGCCTCAACCGTTTTGCCGCTATCTCGCACATCAAGCGTTGTTGCATCAATCAGTGATATTAGCTTAAGATAACACTCTCGTTTATCAAAATTAGCCGCCAATACATCAATGTTTTTTATCAAATTTATGCTCTCTTCTCTCATAATATTTCTTGGTTAAAGATATTCTTAAGTTATAACCTACAAAATTACATATTTTTTTTGATTATATATCATCATATCTATATTATTTTATAATAGTGGTAGACTCTACCACTATTAACGTAATAATATGTTAATATATTTCTTTGCCTTCGGGGAGTAGCTTTTATTTGATACAATAGAGTTATAATCTTCATAGGTTATTGCATTATAACGTTTTATTTCGTTATATTCGCTATCTATCATGTCATCAAAGATTAGTTTTTTATCATCAATGTTTTTTAACTCTATTGTTTTTATGTGCTCAGTGAATTTTCTTATTCCTGAATTGTATAACATAGAGTGAGTGATTAGTATTAAATATTTTCCATCTTTTTGGGCTCCAATTTTTTCATACTCTACCATCTTGTTTTTCCATGGGGTGCCATTAATGGTATATTTATAGACCGGGATAGCTGATATGTAATAATATCCTTTAACCTCATGCATAATAGTGTCATTGCAAACGGTGGTAAAGGTGTATGTACTGTCGCTGAAAGTGTATATATAGTTATATGTTAAATCTCGTATCGCTTTATTGCTATTGTGCCAACATCTTGCAGTTAGTAACTCTTTCGTATTGCTCTCACTACTTGTAGGAGCATTAGTAAAGGCAAAAAACGAAAATATAGATAAAGATGTAGCTACTAATATTTTTATAATACTTTTCATAACTAATTTTGTTTGTAAAATGAGTATAGTTCATACTTAATATCACCCTCTTTTATTGGGATATATGCCAATTTTCCTACCGAAGAGTCAATAGCTAAATACATCTCTTTTTTATCCTTGATAACGGCTCTGAATATCACATAAGATTTCACTATTGTAGTTGATTTCTTATCAATGATAAGCGCAATAACCTTTCCTCTGTTTTGTAGCTCATGGAATATGTTATTATGTGGTATATTGTGCATTATAACATCATCTATACTTGTTGATAGCTCTAAAAACTGTTCAAAATTTAGTTTTAATCCCAGTTTGGGGTTAATATCTATTTTAGCCAAATACTCTCTTATCTTATTATTTTCTAAACTCTCTCCCCAAAGCATAAATAGGTTTTTAAATGTTGCGGCAGTGTGGTTTAAAGCCCCCTCAGGTTTAAAAAAATGACATTCACACCTAGCGCATCCGTTTTTAATACACTCTTTAGGTAGATAATTGAAAATTACCTCATACTCGTGTCGCATATTGAGGCACTTTGAACATAGTGGACAATCGTAATTGAAGCAGGCATCATAACCATCGTTTAATGCATTATCATCTATTATAGAACCTCTCTTTCTCTCCTTTTTATCTTTCTCTATCCTCTCGTCTACTTGTGAATAAATCAAATTTGCACACAGTAGTGAGATGATAGATATGATTATTACCTTTTTCATGCCTATTAAGTTAAAATTTAATACAAATATATAATAACTATTACTTATTTGCAAATAATATATGGTAAATTATCCTTTTTTTGATATAATTAATTTAGAAGATTGCGATTTTTTTGAAAATGTGATAAAAACTAAAAAATTATTAATATCTTTGCTCGATTTATTCATGCAAACAAATTAAATAATTTATATAAAAATATGGAAAAGAGAATTGTAGAGTGCGTTCCTAATTTCAGTGAAGGACGTGATATGACTGTTATTAAGCAGATTACAGATGTTATTGAGGCAGTTGAGGGTATTAAACTACTTGATGTAGATCCAGGTGATGCAACAAACCGTACTGTTGTGACTTTTGTTGGTGAGGTAGAGAATGTTGTTGAGGCTGCATATCTTGCTGTTGTTAAGGCGGCAGAGCTTATTGATATGCGTAAGCACCAAGGAGAGCACCCACGTATGGGAGCAACTGATGTGTGCCCACTTATTCCTATTTCTGGTATTACAATGGAGGAGACAGCTGAGTATGCTCGTAAGTTAGCTGAGAGAATAGCTAATGAGGGTAATGTGCCAACATATTGCTATGAGAATGCTGCTATCCGCCCGGAGCGTAAGAAATTAGCTATTTGCCGTAAAGGAGAGTATGAGGGTCTTCAACCACGTTTCGGTGTTGAGGGAGAGAAGCCTGATTTCGGTGGCGAGGAGTGGAGTGAGCGTGCTGCTATGACTGGTTGTACTGCTGTTGGTGCTCGTGATTTCTTAGTGGCTATTAACTATAACCTAAATACAACATCTACTCGTAGAGCTAACGCTATTGCTTATGATGTGCGTGAGAAGGGTCGCCCAATGCGTGAGGGTGGTTCGCCAGTGGGTAAGATAATGAAAGATGAGAATGGAGAAGAGATTCGCATACCAGGTACACTGAAAGGTTGTGCTGCTATGGGATGGTATATAAAAGAGTATGGCATTGCGCAGGTAACAATGAACATCACAAGTATTGCTGTAACACCTATGCACATTGCATTTGAGGAGGTGGCTGCTAAGGCTGCTGCACGTGGTGTTAGGGTTACAGGTGTTGAGCTTATTGGTCTTGTTCCAAAGAGCACTCTTATAGATGCAGGAAAATATTTCTTAGCTAAACAACAACGTTCATGCGGTATCTCAGAGGAGGAGATTATCAAGATAGCTGTTAAATCTATGGGTCTTGATGATTTACGTCCTTTTGATGCTAAGACAAAGGTTATTGAGTATCTTCTAGAGGATGGTAACGATGAGAAATTGGTTGATATGACATGTACTGGTTTTGCTATCGAAACAGCTAGTGAGTCGCCAGCACCAGGTGGTGGTTCTATCTCTGCATATATGGGAGCACTAGGAGCAGCATTAGGTACTATGGTGGCTAACCTATCATCGCACAAAGCGGGCTGGGATGCTCGTTGGGAGGAGTTCTCAGAGGTAGCTGAGAGAGGTCAGGCATTGATGAATGAACTTCTTTTCTTAGTTGATGAGGATACTCGTTCGTTTAACCGTATTATGGATGCTTTCTCTCTTCCTAAAAAGACAGACGAAGATAAAGCGGCTCGTACGCAGGCTATTCAGGATGCAACGGTATATGCAACAGAGGTTCCTTTCCGTGTTATGCAACGCTCTTTAGAGGTGTTTGATATTGTTGAGGCTATGGCAGAAAAAGGTAACCCTAACTCAGTAACAGATGCTGGTGTAGGTGCTCTAGCAGCTCGTTCGGCAGTTCTAGGTGCTTGGTTAAATGTACGTATCAATGCAGGTGGTATCAAAGATCAGTCTCGTGTTGAGGGTATATTAGCTGAGGCGGCAGTTATTGCAGCTAAAGCGCAAGAGCGTGAAAACAAAGTACTTGAAATTGTAAACTCTAAAATGTAATATAATATGAAAGAGATTTCATTAGATGAATTTCGTCGCTTAGTGCAGCAGGGTATCCCATCAGAACTGCCTGAAGCCAAAGCGTTTGAACCAAATATCAACCATGCACCTAAGCGTAAAGAGGTGCTTAATGAGAGAGAGAAAGAGCTTGCTCTTAAAAATGCTCTTCGTTATTTTGATAAGAAACACCATGCTACTTTAGCTCCTGAATTTGCTAAAGAGTTAGAGGAGTATGGTCGTATATATATGTATCGCCTACGTCCTGATTACGCTATGTTTGCACGTCCTATTAGCGACTATCCTGCTAAGTGTCATCAAGCGGCTGCTATTATGTTAATGTTAAATAATAACCTTGACTATGCAGTGGCGCAACACCCTCATGAGTTAATTACTTATGGCGGAAATGGTGCTGTGTTCCAAAACTGGGCGCAATACCTTCTTACTATGCAGTACCTTTCACAGATGACAGAAGAGCAGACACTTGTTCTCTACTCTGGTCATCCACTAGGTCTGTTCCCATCTCATAAAGATGCGCCACGTGTAGTGGTAACTAATGGTATGGTTATTCCTAACTACTCGCAAAAAGATGATTGGGAGAAATTTAATGCTCTAGGTGTTAGTCAGTATGGGCAGATGACGGCAGGTTCTTTTATGTATATTGGCCCTCAGGGTATTGTACACGGAACAACAATCACTGTCCTTAATGCTAAGCGTCGTCAGCGTGCTCTTAATCCATCCGATAAGGGTGTTTTATTCGTAACATCTGGTTTAGGTGGTATGAGTGGAGCGCAGCCTAAAGCGGGTAATATAGCAGGTGTTGTTTCAATCACTGCTGAGGTTAATCCTAAGGCTGTTTACACACGTCACTCGCAAGGATGGGTTGATGAGGTGTATGAGTCGCTAGACGAACTTATGCCAAGAGTGAGAAAGGCGGTTGATGCTAATGAGGTGGTATCTATCGCATACCAAGGTAATATTATAGATTTATGGGAGCGACTTGTTACTGAGGATATTCATGTTGATTTGGGTAGTGATCAAACATCACTACACAACCCATGGGCTGGCGGTTACTATCCTGCTGGTATCTCGTTTGAAGAGGCTAACCGTATGATGGCAGAAGAGCCTGCTAGATTCCAAGAGGAGGTTCAGAAGAGCTTATGTCGCCATGCTGATGCTGTTAATGCTTTGACAGCTAAAGGTATGTATTTCTTTGACTATGGTAATGCTTTCTTATTAGAGGCTAGCCGTGCAGGTGCTGATATTATGAAAGAGGATGGTACTTTCCGTTACCCATCTTATGTTCAAGATATTATGGGTCCACTATTCTTCGATTATGGTTTTGGTCCTTTCCGTTGGGTATGTACATCGGGTAATCCTGATGACTTAGCCATGAGTGATAAGATAGCTGGCGATGTTCTTGAGGAGCTACGTAAAACAGCTACTCCTGATATTACAAATCAGATAGATGATAATATATTATGGATACGTGAGGCGGGTAAAAATAAACTTGTTGTTGGTTCGCAAGCTCGTATCTTATATGCCGATTCATTAGGTCGTATCAAGGTTGCTGAGGCACTTAATAAGGCTATTGCTGATGGTCGCATTACTGCACCTATCGTGCTTGGCCGTGATCACCATGATGTGTCGGGAACAGACTCTCCGTTCCGTGAAACTTCAAATATATATGATGGTTCATCATTCACAGCTGATATGGCGGTACACAATGTTATCGGCGATTCGTTCCGTGGTGCTACTTGGGTATCTATCCACAATGGTGGTGGAGTAGGCTGGGGCGAAGTTATGAACGGTGGTTTCGGTATGGTTATAGATGGTTCTGAGGATGCTGATAGAAGATTAAAATCTATGCTTCTTTGGGATGTTAATAACGGTATAGCTCGTCGTAGTTGGGCGCGTAACGAGGGAGCCATGGATGCTATCCGCAGAGAGATGGAGCGCACACCTGAGCTTGTTGTTACAATACCAAATATAGCAGATGATGAGGTAATCAAAAATGCTTTTAAAAAATAAATTAATGGAGACAATACATTATATTAGTAGCGAGCACCTATCAATTGATAGAGTTCGTGAGGTGATAGAGGGTGGCTATAAATTAGCCCTATCAGATGATGCTAAAGCACGTATTATTAAGTGTAGAGAGTATCTAGATCTTAAAACAGCAACAGAGACAGAGCCTATTTACGGTGTAACAACTGGTTTCGGTTCACTTTGTAACATTTCAATCAGTGCAGACCAGCTAACAACACTGCAAGAGAACCTTATTATGTCGCACGCTTGTGGGTGTGGTGATAGAGTGCCGAATGATGTGGTTAAGATGATGTTATTCTTAAAGATTCAGTCGCTATCTTACGGCTATTCAGGGGTTCAGCTATGTAGCGTTGAGCGTCTTATAGAGTTCTTTAATAATGATGTATTACCAGTGGTATATCAGTTAGGTTCTTTAGGTGCATCGGGAGACCTTGCACCGCTTGCACACCTTTCACTTCCGCTTATTGGTCTTGGTGAGGTTCATTTCGAAGGCGAAGATGTGGCTGCTGAGGTTGTAAATAAAAAGTTTGGTTGGGAACCTATAACACTTATGTCTAAAGAGGGATTAGCACTTCTTAACGGTACGCAGTTTATGAGTTCGTATGCTGTTTGGTCTGTTATCAATGCTAAGCGTTTGAGTGATGCAGCTGATATTATTGGCTCTATCTCGCTAGAGGGTTTTGATGGTAGAATATCTCCTTTCCACCCAGCGGTTCACAATATACGTCCTCATAAGGGGCAGATAGCTACTGCAGCTCGCATACGTGAATTGACAGAGGGTAGTGAGTTGATTAACCGTGCTAAGAAGCAGGTTCAGGATCCTTACTCGTTCCGTTGTATGCCACAGGTGCACGGCGCATCTAAAGATACTATTGCCTATGTAGAGAGCGTAGTTACTACTGAGATTAACTCAACAACAGATAACCCAACAGTTGTTCCGGATGAAGATGTAGTTATCTCAGCAGGTAATTTCCATGGTCAGCCACTTGCTCTTGTGTTAGATTTCTTAGCAATAGCAGTAGCAGAGCTTGGTAGCATATCGGGGCAACGTACATATCAACTTATCTCAGGTAAGAATGATTTACCAACATATCTAGCAGCTAATCCAGGTCTTAATAGTGGATTTATGATTCCTCAATATAGTGCGGCCTCTATTGTTAGTCAAAATAAGCAGTTATGTACTCCTGCATCGGTAGACTCTATTGAGTCGTCGTTAGGTCAAGAGGATCACGTAAGTATGGGAGCTAATGCAGCTACTAAGTGTTACCGTGTTGTGTGTAATACAGAGCGCATCTTAGCTATTGAGTTACTTAATGGTACGCAGGCACTTGAGTTCCGCCGTCCAGCTAAGAGCTCGCCAATGCTAGAGGCTCTTGTAGCAAAATATCGCACTTATGTATCATTTGTTGAGAATGATAGAGTATTATATACAGATATTCACAACTCTATCAAGTTCTTACAAAACGAACTATAATTATGAGTAGTTTATTGATAAAAAACATCCGAGAGCTCTGTCAAGTAGAGGATAGGGCTCGTGAGATGGTTTGTGGAAAAGATATGGCGGTGTTACCATCGCTTACTGATGCCTTTATATATGTTGAGGGAGACAAAATAGTTGATTTTGGAACCATGGCAGATATGAAAAACGAATATCTATCTGCAAATGAGATAATAGATGCTGAGGGGCAGATAGTTATGCCTACCTATTGCGATTCGCATACACATATTGTATATTCAGGAAGCAGAGAGCTAGAGTTTATTGATAAGATAAATGGCCTCTCTTATGAAGAGATAGCAAAGCGTGGTGGGGGTATTCTTAACTCGGCTAAACGATTGCATGAGGCTACTGAAGATGAGTTATATGCTGAGGCTCTTGCACGTATCAATGAGATGATAAGCATGGGTACGGGTGCTTGTGAGATCAAGAGTGGTTATGGTCTTAATACCGAGGATGAACTTAAGATGTTACGTGTTGTTAAACGCCTGCGTGAAACTACACCTATGACTATCCGTGCTACATTCTTAGGTGCACATGCTGTACCAGCAGAGTATAAAGGTCGTCAGAGTGAGTATGTTGATTTGGTTGTTAATGAGATGATACCAGCTGTTGGCGAAGAGGGCTTGGCTGAATATGTTGATAGTTTCTGCGATAAAGGGTTCTTTACTTGCGAAGAGACAGAACGTATGATGATTAAGGCTGCTGAGTATGGTATGCGTCCAAAGATACATGCTAATGAGTTGGCTAATTCAGGAGGTATTCAGATAGGTGTTAAGCATAATGCCCTATCGGTAGACCATCTTGAGTTTACGGGAGATGAGGAGATAGAGTGCCTTAAAAATAGTGGAACTATGCCAACTATTCTTCCTGGTGCGGCCTTCTTCTTAGAGATGGTATATCCGCCAGCACGTAAGATGATAGATAGTGGATTGCCTATTGCACTAGCAACTGATTATAATCCTGGATCATCGCCATCGGCAAGCATGAAATTTGTTATGTCGTTAGCAACTATTATCATGAAATTAACGCCAGAAGAGGCTATCAATGCAGCTACGATAAATAGTGCTTATGCTATGGGTATAAGCCAGACTCACGGCTCAATTTGTAGAGGTAAGGTGGCAAATATAATGATTACTAAAAATATATCATCACTTTACTATATACCTTATGCATATACTGCCGATGTGGTTGATAAGGTTATATTAAATGGTAAGATAGAGTACAAAAGTAGGTAGTAATATCTGTTAAATCTGAGGATTGAAATATAGGGTAAGTATAACGCACCTGGATTCAATTTTAAGTAGATTGTCACTTCTAGGGGTAATAAAAAAAACTACCAGCTAATTTATTTTAGTTGGTAGTTTTTGTAGGGCGATACCGAAAACTTAACAAATATATCCAATTAATTGTCTGTCAATTAGTTGGATATTTTGTATAGGGCTAGTTGCAACGAGACGAAGAGTCTCTATATCTATCTTTCACTTTTTCAATTAGTAGTGTCCGAGAATCTGAGGATTGAATTTATGCACGTCATATCTACCCTAAAACCCACCATATAAGATG